>NZ_AP025513.1 GCF_024347635.1 Vibrio tasmaniensis | reverse complement strand
TTTTGAGTGCAGGCTTTCTTGTCATGCTTATCACGAACCTGGTGTTGGGTTACACCAGTTATCAAGCCCTGACCCACCAAAGCCGAACCTTAATCCCCCCGACGCTCTCTCAAGCCTTTACCATTTCAGATGGCGCCGTCGATGAGCCTTACCTTCAACAAATGGCCCATTACCTCCTCCACCTGAAACTCAACATTACGCCAGCCAGCGTTGGCCGTCAGTTTGGGTTGTTGCTTGACTATGTCGATGAAACAAGTTGGCACAGCGTACAGCCTAAGCTGCTTCGTGAAGCCACGGTGATTAAAAAAAACAACATCAGCAGTCAATTTGCGGTCGAGGACGTCCGTATTTCCCTCGATACCCTCCAAGTACAGCTCTACGGCACACTCCAAAAGCACGTCGGCCAACGCGCCCTAGAGCCGGAGATGAAGTGGTATCAAGTTAACTTTAGCTACGAACAAGGCTCAATAGGTTTACTCTCCATTGAGACCGTCGAGGTCAACACCGATGAATCTTAATCAACCCTTTTTTACCCCCTCAATGCGGTGGCGCTCCCTTTGTTTATCCATGGTGCTTTTGCTGACTTGGCTCATCCCCCCTTTAGCCATAGCCAACAATGCCGCCATGGTCAGTTATGAGTTTGATGAAGGCGACACCATACCCTTGGCACTCTCTTCCATTAACGTGAACCGCTTAGTGGTCAAAAACGACCGCATTCTTTCCATTGTCTGCCCGAAAGGGTTTTGCACCTCGTCAGGCAACCAAAAAGACGCATCAGGCTCCATTGCACTAAAAATCAATATCGCCTTACCGTTCACTGCGCACCTGACCACAGAGAAAGGGCGGCTGTTCGCGCTGTTCATTACGCCTAAAGCGACCCCGTCTTTGGTCACAGAGTTTGTCTGGTCACAAAGCTACAAAGAGCAGCAAAGCCCAATAGAGCTTGCCGCGGATTACCCCGCGGCCATGACCGCGCTCACCAAAGCCATGATGCGCTTTGTCCATGACGGCGCACCCATTGCGGGCTTTAAACGCCATGACGTTGACCCTAAAACGCTGCCTAAAGATGAAGCGGCATTGGCCATCATCCCTCAAACGGTCTTTGTGGGCCGTGATTACTCTGGGGTGGTTTATCAGCTCAAAAACCAAGGCCGCAGTGACCTATCACTGAGCACCGCGCAGTTCTACAGCGACTCTGCACGCTCAGCTGCGCTCGATGCCTATCAATTAAAACCAGGGCAAACCACCACGCTCTATCTCATTACCGGAGGAGGCGCCGCTCATGTTCGATAAACAAAAGGACGCATTTGACCGCTTTAAGAAACGCGCCTTCAAAGACACCGATGGGGACTTTGAAGACGGCGGCACCGTCAATGCCGTAACAAGAAAGCGCAATCGCACCATAACGTTCACGGTGTTGCTGATATTGGCCGCTATCGCATTGGTAGTGTGGCGATTCACGCAGCCTCCCCAAGCGCCAAGCAACGTCAATCAAGACGTTGGCTTTGGCGCCATCGTCACCGACGATTTCACCGACAAGGACAACCAATCGGCCCTGACGTTTCAGCAAGATAAAATCAACCAAATCGAGCAAAGCTTAGTCAAGTTTGAGGGGACATTGAGCCGCTTTGGACAGAGCTTAACCTCTGAGTTAGAAAACATAAAAAAAGCCAATGAGCGTGATAATGCGTCACAACTGACAGAGCTTGAGCAAAAGATGCAACAAAAGCTCGATGAAGTGGACGCGCTCAAAGTCCAGCTTGAGACACAACTGGCCTCAGCCCTCAATACCGGTGCCCCTTCCACTCAGCACAAGATAGACAGTCAACAAGGCGGCACGTTTGGTCAATACAAGCTGCCCCCAAGACCGGCAATAAATGGCAACATTGAAACCGCTAAGGTCAATGAGTTTCAGTATCAACAACAAGATGATGTGGCTTTTGGTGGGGATGCCTTTGATAGCTTTGAGTTTCATTGGCAAGCCAGTATCGAGGAGAAACAATCTCGCCGCACGACCGATAACTACGTACCAACCGGCACTTTTGTGACCGCAGTGATTACTGGGGGTGCGGATGCGAATGCGGGCGTGTCTGGACAAGGCGATACCTCCCCGATTGTCTTTCAAACCGTCAATCAAGGAATATTACCCAACGGTCAGCCCTCCAAACTCAAGGACTGCACCATCACAGGCGCGGTCTACGGGGAAATTTCATCCAGTCGCGGCGTGGCGCGCACCAACAGAATAAGCTGCATACAACCCAATGGGGATATCCTTGATATCCCCGTCAATGCGACCGTGTTTAACTTTGGGCGCAATGGCATTCGCGGCACGACCATCTTGAAAAACGGGAAAATCGTTCAAATGGCGGGCATTGCTGGAATATTGCAAGGCGTTGGGGATGCCGGTAAAGCGCTCGCCCAAACCACAACACCGACCGCGCTTGGTCCAAGTCAAAGCATTGACACCGATAAGATAGGATTAAATCTACTTGGCGGCGCTACCGAAAGCGTTGGCAGCAAGCTGGCGGATTACTACATCAAACTGGCGGAGCTCTACCACCCCATAGTGGAAGTCAATCCTGGTGGCATCGTCAATATTGTCTTTTTGGAAGGCTTTCCATTAGACCCGCTACTGGCCGATGAATACGAAGCGCGCATTAATGAGCAGCGTGAGCACGTATCGAGCTCTAACCAGATACTCGATGTTATTACCAATGCTCCCGCCCTTCCACCCACCACTCAAACTGCCCCTATCAACCCATTAGCGCAAAAAATCACCCAACAAGGGTTAAACAGCGTGGGCTTTGGGCGTGAGGAATAACCATGAATAGACAGTTTTTGTTTTCACTATCGATACTCCTAGGTCTGACCGGCTGCAGCGCGGGCTTTGAGAGCGAATACAGTTGCGATAAGGTCGGCGGCGTTTCCGGATGCGTCACCATGAACGAGGTTCGAGACAACGTCTACGGCTATACCGGTGACAGCGGCATAGCCACGGTTTCCCCTCAATCGCGTCTTGCCCCACCGTCCGCCTTTACCTTACTGCCAAGGCGCAATCGAGAGGGGGAGCCTGAGCGAAGCCAAGAAGACGTTAAAAAGCTCACCGTCTTCCCTTTCATCGACAAAGACAATCACTACATCGATACGATGGATGTTTACTTTGTCTTAGACGATAGCCGTTGGTCTGGGCGCCCTGCGCGCGAGATTTGGAAGGATTAACCATGAAACAAGCACTCAAAAAAGTATTCATTGCCTTCTTAGTGTTATGGGGCGTATTCCTGAGCAGCGCCCTTGCACAAGTGGCGCAGTTCATCACCTCACACGATGATGCCAGAGACCACACCGTGGCGAACTACATTGCGTCTCAGCCCCCTCAATTCGAGCAAATCATCACCCAAGCCGTACAGCGATGCCTAGAGCCACCAAAGCTAGCAACAAGCACACTTCCACCAACAGACACGCTCTCACTGCCACCGATGAGTGTGTATGAATGCTTACGCCAGCAAAATCAACCAAAGCTAGCTATCGATATACAGAACAGTGATGAAGCGATGCAGAGTGTCAGCTGGCCATTGTCTGTGTTTTGGTAAAATAGAAAAGGAATACCCATGTTTTCTTCCTCACGAAGTGGCTTGTCCGCCTTGTTCCAAGATGCCAAGCAAGCCCAAAACCACCTTCACCATGAATTACCGTATCGAGACTACGATCCCATTGAGCAAGTCTTTGATAACGCTCACTCACGCGGCTTTGGTTTTAAAATCAGCGTCCTTGGGGGCGCAAACGACGATTTGATTCAGTCATTAAGCCACCTCATGGGGGACTTGCCCGATGGGGATAAATGGGACTATCAAGTACAGCTGTTTGGTCATAACCGTGTCGCGCACTACTTAGAAGGCAATCAAGCGCTACTCAGTCAGCGAGGCGGTATCTGCCAGAAGATGGCCAACGATGACGCCATTTACGCCCACTACGCCGCGCAGCACGGTTACCTGCACAGACAAAAAAACAATCGCTTTGATTTGCGCGACTACGACGCGTTCTTTTTTGTCTCCACCACGGAAAAAGACCCACAAGAGCTGCTGGATGCGCGAATGACGCTAGAGACGGGACTCGCGCAGCTGGGGTTTGATTTACTGCCCGTGACACCTGAGATGTTGCTCACTGGTGTGGGGGATATCTTAAACTTTGATAAGCGCCAAGACAGGCCAAAGGAAAAAAGCTACAACCCACTAGAGCCTTTAAACCTGCAAGCGTTATCTCCCGATACCGAAGCGTTAACCCATCGTGGTCATATCGCCACCCGTCACACCAATGATCAAGGGGAAGAGGTACGCACACGCTTGGTTCATCTGGGGCTTTCTCGATTGCCTGGTGATTATCGCCTATACGCCTTACCCGAAGCTTTCTCTTCTATCCGCAACGTATCGCGTAACATCACTTGCCCGCATCGCGTGACCTTAAGTTTTCGTAACGAGCCAACCGGTAAGCAGAACGCAGATAACGATAATAAGATAAAAGACTTAACCAAGACGGTGAACAGCCAAATGGCGATACTCGCGCCCATGGCCGAAGATGAACTCAAAGAGCGCAAAGCCTTGCAAAAAGGCTTGTTGTCTAAAGAGTTTACCATCGCGTCTATGGTACTCACCGTCTCACTGCTGACTGACAAAGCCTGTCAGAAAAAAGACACCCAAGCGGCGAAGGAGTCATTTGGCAATGCGGGGCTTGATATCATTCCACTGAAAATGAATCAGCCCCAAGCGCTGCTTTCCACCTTGCCTTTTATGATGAGTGAAGGGTTATGGGGCGATTGTAAAAAAGCCGGGCGCGTTCGCACGTTTAAAAGCTCAAATCTGGTGAATCTCTTTCCGCTCATCATGGACTTTAGCCAACTCAAAGGGGGCGTACTCCTACCCACGATGCGCCAACAAATCTCGTTCTTTAACCCTTTCACCTGTGGCAGTGATAACCAAAACATCGCCCTGACGGGAGGCTCCGGCGCCGGGAAAAGCTTCCTAGTTCAAGAAATCGCGGAAACGGTTTACGCCATGGGCGGTAAAGTGTGGATACTCGATAAAGGCGCCAGCTATAAAAAACTGACGCTCAGCCTTGGGGGGACCTACATGACCCACGCCAACATCTTCTTAAACCCGTTCACCCATTTAGGCTCCATGCAAAATGCGGAGTTTGAGTTTGTGGACGATGACGGTAGACCCGTTGACCCCATGATGGAAGCGCTCGATAACATCACCGCGTTGTTCGCCACCATTGCGTCGCCCTACACGCCACTGACGGCGTTTCAACAAAGCGTACTCGGCGATGCGATAGTGACAGCGTGGGAATCTAAAGGCAATCAAGCCTTAGTGGATGATGTCAGAGACGCCTTGATTGAGATTGCGGGAGAGGAAGGCGACCGACGCATCAAAGACATTGCGGTGCAACTGAAAAAGTTCTGCACCGATGGTATGTATAAAGACGTGTTTAACAAGCCCTCCATGCTCGACCCAAACGTTGAATTTACGACGTTGGAGTTGGATGGGTTCCCGCCTGCGGTGCTTAGACCGGTCATTTTTGCGCTGATGGTGTCGATTAACCAGCAGATGTACCTTTCAGGCTCTCGCTCTACGCCTAAGATGTGCATCATCGAAGAGGCGTGGAGCCTGCTTTCTGGGGCGAACGAGCAAGCGAGGGAGTTCATCAACACCGGTTATCGCACCGCCCGTAAGTTCGGCGGCGCTTTTTGCACGGTGACTCAAGGGATTGAGGATTTCTTTAGCAGTGAAGAAGCCAAAGCCTGCTACAACAACTCCGATATCCACATCATTCTTCGTCAAGGGGAAGGGTTTGATAAATACCTAGCCCAAAACCCCGATGCCTTCTCACCGTTTGAGCAGCGCATCATTAAAAGCTTCGCCCCCTCTGCAGAAGCCGGATACAGCAGCGCGCGTATCAAGGCAGGCGGCCATGTCACCTACCACCGCTTTTTCGCCTCTCCGGTGAAACGCGCCATGTTCTCAACCGAGCCAAAGGAGTTTGAGTATTGTGAAAATCTTTATAAACAAGGTCAATCGCTGGAGCGCGCCATTGAGCAAACCTCCATGCACTTTTATGGCAAAGAAATTGACGCCTTTAATCAAGCCATTGGCGCAAGCGCTTAGTTTGCTGCCTTTTATCCTCGCAGCAGGCATGGCCACTTTTAACGCGCACGGGAAAGCATTAGGGCAAGTCGCCCCGGTCTTCCCTATCGGTGAAATCGACATGCTGGAGTGGATACACCAAAGACTGAAAGGGTTTGAGGCCAGTGGTCAATTGGCGGACATGCAAAACGAGTTCACGGAGCGCGTACAACAAAGCATTGAAACCCCGCCGCCCGTTGAAGGGTTAACCACCACGACCAGCCCTCGCACCTTTTACGTTGACCCAAGCATCACTATCCCGAAAGACATCATCGCCCCCACGACGGGGGCGGTGATAGCCAAGGCGGGCACTAGGGTGAACCCCTTTGACAGTCGCACTTGGCCAAAGGTCGACGGTCAAGAGGTTCTACCACGATTTGAACTCAGTAAGGTGCTGGTCTTTTTTGATGCCAGAGACGCGCAGCAACGAAGGTTTGCCAGCGAGTATCAAAACGCCAAGCCAATCAAGTGGGTACTGACGGGAGGCAGCCCGAATAAAATGGCGACCTTATTGGATGCAAGAATGTATTTTTCGCAGCAAGGCCACTTAACCCAATCGCTTAACATCACTCACGTCCCTGCCATTGCCTACCAAGACGGTACGCGCTGGCGCATCGATGAGGTGAACGTATCAGGCTTGCACCCCTTGGAGATAGAGTAATGGCAACCCAAAAACGATGGAAAAAGCTGATCTACGAGATCACGCTGGCAGGCATTGCGCTTCGTAGACAAGATTATCAAGAACTGGACCCACAAATTGCCCCTGCGGTACACGCACTGAACGCCATTGAGGGTGTGGCAACCATCGGCTCTTGCCAAGGGCACGTTGTCTGGCTAACGGGGCGGTTTTCAGCGCCTTATCTTTATTTTACGGCGCCAGTTTGGTTTGCTAACCAACTGTCTCAACGCCTAAAAACGTCACCATGGCATCTCTCTGCTATGTTCAACAACCATTGCCAACTGTGTTTTCACCTCATTCACAAACGCTACCGTCGAGCGTATCGTTCTCTTGTGCCGTTCTCATTGACTTACCACCTTGGATACCATCGAGAAAAAGCCGATAAAGAACTTGCGCAGTTAGCCCAACTCCTCTCAACGATAGGGGAAATCAAAGTAACCTAACAACGTCACTTTGGATAATGAGCGTCTTCTTGATCATGCTTCCATCGTCACTTCTTTTTCTATTCACCAAGCTCGCTTTTGGCTGCGATAACGAGGCGAAGCCTCTTGTCGAGACAAAAGGAGTACCACGCCACGCGTGGAAAAAGGACACCACCATGACGCAACGATACTTCCGTATACTGCTGTGCTGCCTATTGGTTTTTATTGCGCCATCCACCCTAGCCGCCAGCGCAGCCTGTAAAAGCCGTTTTATTAACCTCATCACCGATATTTGTTGGGATTGCTTGTTCCCAATGACCATAGGCTCAGCCACGGCCATGCCGTCCAAATATCCAGACACCAACAACCCCACAATGCCTATCTCTTATTGCCCTAAACCCCCACCCGTCTTCGTGCAAGTTGGGGTCAATATCGGCTATTGGGAGCCTTATGCCTTAACCGATATCACGCGCGTCCCTTATTGCATGGTGAACATGGGCGTAGAAATGTCAGGCGCTAACAGTCAGCGTATCGGCGGGCGCGTTACCGCCAGAGAAAGTGACAGCAGTGACGGCGGTTTTTATCATGGTCATTGGTATAAGTACCCGGTCATTTATTGGTTGCAACTGATGCAATCCACCGCTTGCATGGCCACCGATGTGTTTGATGTGGCCTACATGACAGAGATTGACCCACTTTGGGACGACGATGAATTATCACTCATTCTCAACCCTGAGGCGTTATTGTTTGGTAATCTAGCCGCGCAGCTGGCTTGTGTGCCCGAAGCCATGTTGACCTCTGCGAACGTTGCCTTGCCTATTGATGCACTATTTTGGTGTTTAGGCTCGCAGGGTAGTACTTATCCACTGACCGGCACCACCAACTATCGAGACACGCCCATTCAAGCGGCAACACTCTTAATGGAAAAACTAAACTACAAACTGCATCGGCAGGGGATAATCTGGGAGACACGCGGTGAAGACGGTGCGATTTGTTATCAATATCCGGACCCTATCTTGCCAAAATCTCGTTATCGGTATCAAATGTCGGCGCCTATTCCCGATGCGGCCTGGTGTCACCCATACACCACGACCACGACACTCTGGGAAGCAGGCCATGACAATCCGGTGACAGGGGATAATTTTGGTTTTGTACAATGGAGAAAACGCAATTGTGTATTTTTATAAGATGAACTGATGACACTGATTAAATCCCATAGCAATGAAGCAAATCTATTTATAGCCAGTACCCACGGCTCTCTTTCCGATTTTTTAAAAACAGAGCTCGCCAACGGCAAGCACATTTATTGTTGTTTCCCGCTCGAACAGTTTTGCTTCTCGTTTTGCCGAGAGCTCAACACTCGTCAGGTGCTGTCAATCAGCTTCCAAAATGCTCACACCCTCTACCCACCCTTTCAACGACCATCATAAAGAGGCGACTATGACCATTTTATCTTTTGAGGGCGCCTTTCGGCGCTCTTTTGTTTTTCTGTGTTGTTTGATTGCGTTCTCTACTCAAGCTTACACAGAGCAAGAACTCAAAGCCTTTGCCAAACTTGAGCAAGAGATGGCTTCACAACCAGAGACAGCAAAGCCATGGGACACAGACGACATACAAAACCAAGCCCATGTTTATCGAGAAGAAGCGCTGACGCTTAGCCGCAATGTTCAAGACTTGATAAAAGAAGAGAGCCTTTCTCCTTTATTGGGAATACAAAAGCCCACACGCAACCCTGACCAAGCCCCAAAAGGTGTGATGGTGTTTGTTTCACTCACCATGCCAACGACCGCGCTCAAGCAGCTTTTGATGCAAAGTGAGCACTTAGGCGTACCACTGGTGATACGCGGCGTCTTACCCCAAGGCTTTCCGGCCACGGCCAAGCGCATTGAGTCATTAATACGCTCACCCAATAAGGCGCCCATTCAAAGCGGCTTTTCGGTAAGCCCCGATTGGTTTAAGCAATTTGATATTCAGCGCGTACCGGCGTTTGTTTCCGTCAAACAAGACCGCTGCTTACCCAAACAGCCTTGCAACGCCACGGACTACGATATCCTTTACGGTAATATCTCGCTCTATCAAGCTCTGGATTACCTCGCCACGGGCGATGCGCAGCAAAATGTTCACCCGC
Organism: Vibrio tasmaniensis; assembly: GCF_024347635.1. Classification (NCBI taxonomy): domain Bacteria; kingdom Pseudomonadati; phylum Pseudomonadota; class Gammaproteobacteria; order Vibrionales; family Vibrionaceae; genus Vibrio; species Vibrio tasmaniensis. The sequence continues at coordinate 105,308 of NZ_AP025513.1, read as the reverse complement.
TGCTGCGTACTCTGTATTCACAATGATGTTTAAGCCATGAGAAGGCCACAAATCATGCCAATATCTAAAAAATGCCGTAACCTCTGGCGCGAGATTTTCATTGAGCCGAGAAAACAAAAAGCGCGACGCTACGAAGACATTGACCCCAAAATCGAACCGCTAGTGTCACAATTAAACACGGTAACGACAATTAAAACGGTCGCCTCATGTCAAGGTCATGCCTTCGGGCGACCAGAGCCACCCTATGTTTATTTTGAAGCAAAGCAAGAGACGGTAGGCGTGTTCATTCAAGCGATAAGAAAAGCCCGTCAACGGGGTAAATTGCATCACCCATGGGAGATAATCGGCCAATACAACCACGAGATTCAGTTAGTGTGGTCGCTATCGTCAACGTATTACGACCAGTATTACCTGAAATCCAACATCATAGATTTAGCATGGCACCGTGACCGGATTGATGATGATATTCAAACACTCACACACATCACCCGCCAGTTACAAAACATCGTGTAAGCCTTTACGTCAGCCAAGACGTTTACTTATAGGTTCAACATCTTATATCAGTTCAAGTATTGCTCTCTTACTATCACTTTTGACGAGGTGCTTCTTATGCGGATTTATGTCCAGGCTGCGCTCACGCTCAGTCTTTTTTCTACGCTCGCGCTGGCGAACGAGCAACAGACCTTTACCGACAGCGCCAACTGGGCGAAACAAGCAGCCGGTCAAGCGCTCACACCCAATGCCCTCCCCCTCAACATCGATGACTATTGCAAAGACGCGGCGTGTCGAGAAGAGAGGCGAAACCCAAAACAATCCAAGCTGTCAGACAGTGATATCAACGCCCAAAAGGGGACAGAGTTTGTGACCAATGAATTGGCTCAAGACATCAACGCCAACTTCAATAAAGGGCGACCGGATGTAAAAAGCGATCCGGCGATGCGCTTTGCCTTACTTGGCCAAGAGAATGCGTTTGAAGTCACTCATGGCATTTCGAATGCCTACGTGGATTGTGACAACGCAACACAGTGCATCATCGATTACATTCCCAAGCAGTGCCAAAAACCAACCTATAACTCTATCCCTTGCACTAAAACCCCTACCTTTACCCCACACACCTCTGCTGTAATTTATAGTTGCCCATCCGGTTGGTCACGTAATGGTATGGTTTGTAAAAAAATCACTCAAGAATGTCGTTATGACTCTAGAAATTATGTTGAGCGTAGCTGTGGTGATTACTCTTTTCACTGGCAAGGCGCAGGATTTGGCTTTTGGAAAAGCGGCCATTCTCGTTATCGATCAGAACAGGCATGTGGTCGAGAGAACGGCACGGATTACCGCGAAAAGTATCAAATATGTGGACGCATTGAACACAGCCAACCCGTCAAACTTTCATGCCGCTCAAGCTATACCCTTTCGGGCGGTAACTGCGTCAAAAACACACTGACTTGGAGAACACAATGCACCTTATTAAAAGAGTGCAAGGTCATCTCTCAAACTTGTGTCGAAGGCCGCTCTACTCGCACTATCAATGGCGTCCCTACCACGCTTAATTGTTGGAAATACCAGGTTAACCATCAATGTGACCGACCTGACACCTGCGCTGCGCTGCCGAAAGACTGCACGACTCAAGCTCAACATTGCAGCCTCAAGCAAAACGGGGTGTGTATTGAGCAAGAAGTCACAAAAAGCTGCGCAGAGAAGACCTGCAGAGCCACAAACATGCAGTGTGGTGAGCAATCTTTCTGTCTTGATGGAGACTGCTACGTACCCGAACCCAAACTTAACGGTAACTTTGATAAATCCGTCGCCGCGTTAGCCGGGCTTGCCGAAGCGGTAAAAGATGTGGGCGACCCGCCTAAAATATTCACGGGTAAGCCAATGCAATGCAGTAAGAAACTCGCGGGGTTTAACGACTGTTGTAAAGACTCAGGATGGGGGCAAGGCTTAGGGGCTAAATGCAGCGAAGCGGAAGAAGCGCTCGGTGAAGCCAAAGAGAAAGGCTTAACCCTGTACGTGGGGCAATACTGCGCCAAGAAAGTTCTGGGGGTCTGCACCCGTAAAAAACGCAGTTACTGCGTTTACGACAACAAGCTCGCCAAAATCATCCAAGAGCAAGGCTCTATTCAGCAACTGGGTAAACGATTGGGCAGTGCCAAAAACCCCACCTGCGCCGCCATTACGCCCGAAGAGCTAGGACAAATAAACTTTGAATACATTGATTTTAAAGAGTTCTATCCAGACATGCACGACAACACCAACCTTCCCAACTTTGATGAAATCAAGCAACGCCTTCAAAGTGCCACGGGGGGATAACAAACGATTTTATAAAAAGGACACATCATGACACCCAAACGTACTCACCAACTGACTCACGCCCTGCAGCAAGCCATCAGCCTAATGCACATCGCTGCGCTGATGCTTGCACTGCTGACCTCGATTTTTACTTGCCTCTTGGCCATCCACATCACAACGCTGACACCAGAGCAATTGGACACGATGTCTCTTGCTTCGCTTCACTCCGACATGACAAACAGTTGGCAGCTTAGCATGAATATGACGCTGTACGGTCTACTCTTCTATGTCGCAATGAAAGTCATGCACTCAACGCTGCAAACACGTTTTAACGCAATGCCTACTTCCTACGTGCGAGCAGGAAACCATAAAAATCAAGATAACGAACACCCTCACAACTAAAAAGGAAATCGCATGAAAAACTTTATCCAGATAGCCACCTACCCAACGGCATTTATTGCTTGGATAGCTCGCAAGGTCGGATATTTAGACGATTGCAGTGGGATGAAGAAAAACAAGGATTCTGGCTACTTTGCGATAACGAAAGATTCAAGCCTCAATTCTGCCAATCACCGCAGATTGTAGGAAAAGCCATAAGCGCACTGTCACCCATTACTTAAACACTCTGCCGCATTTCATCAAGGTCTATGATTATGTTTATCAAACCCCTGCAAACCTTTTTACTGCGTACCTTTACTCTCTTACGGCTCATTCCAAACGATGTGATACTCACCAAGCAACTTGACCGTTATCCCGATATCACTAAAAGGCTGGATGAGTATCGAGAGCTGATAGAAAACATTGAAAAACAGACTCACTACTTTAGCAGTGAGCAAGGCGTATGGTCTAAACACCACGCTTTGCTCCATGATGAATACCTTCAATACTTACTCACGCTGCGCAACCCATCGCCACATCAGATGCACCGCCTACGTGAGAGACCCAAGTGCTTAACCTCTTAATCACTTCGCTTTATTTAACCAAGGTCTATGATGATGAAAAAATCTCTGCTTTACGTCATTACCCTAACGCTGCTTGCCCCTCTATCTTCTGCTCTCGCCAATGACCCCCCTCCAGGATGGCGGTGGTACAACGAGCCAAGACAAGCACCCAAAACGCCCAAACCCAAACCGTTGCCAAGCAACACCCAAACCACCGTATCAAGCCCTAAAACCTTATCGGCCACCGAACAGATGGACTGGTTTCATTCGGTGCATATTGAGGCGCAAAACGACGCGGCCATTCATCCCAAAGATAAAGACAAGCTCGCGAAATTTTTAGCGTTAAATCACTTTATCACGGACCAAACCGACCAATTAGGCATGACCTTTAAAGCGTTGCTGCTCGAAAGACCTGAGTTCTCTTACACCAAAGACCACCCAACAGAGCAAGCCGCAAGACAGGTGTATTTAGAACTGGAAGATAAGAAGAAAACCGACGCGGTTAAAAAGATGAAACAAGACGGATGGGGGTTTTTCTTTGTCTATGAAGGTAAAGATACGCTCAGCCAGCAACTCGCCCCGTCCATTCAAGCGTTTGCTGACCAATACCATTTTGAGCTATTGGGGATCAGCAATGACGAAACCTTCATCACTAACCTCAAAGAAAACCGCCACAACCAAGGTAAAGTCTCGGTGCCTTTTACACCGGCATTGATTTTAGTCCACCCCAACACTGGTGAGATGAAGCCGTTGGCGTACGGCTGGATAAGTCAAAATGATTTAGTGGCCCGCTTTTACAACGTCGCGACCAACTTCGAGCAATCGGATTTTTAAAACCACTCAATCCACGTAATACCCCAAACGCGCGCTTAAACGATGTTCCATTTCTTTTACTTCTTCTTTCCCCCTAAAACATAAGGAGGCGCTATGCCATTTCTTCGAACCCTTGTGCTGGCTTTTTTGCTTCATGCAACCAGCGCACATGCGGCCATGCAAAACCAATACGCTCTGGTGTTCTTTTTTGAAAGCACGTGTGCGTACTGCCACAAGACCGCGCCTAAAATCACTCGCCTTGGTGAGCGATTTCAATTACCGGTTTACGCCTTCTCTGTGGATGGGGCGGGGATTGCTGGCTTTGAAGTGCCTATTCCTGTCACACCTGAGATAGGTCAGACTTTTTTCCCAAGCAATGGGAAAGCCGTCATGCCCGCGACCTTTTTAATGAACGTCAACAGCCGTAAGTTCTCACGCTTGAGTATTGGGGACGTACCAGAAAGTACGCTCGCTCAAAGTATCCAACAAGCCTTAAGCGATCCGCGCGTGCAGGAGGCCCTTCGATGAAACGCTCACTTTGCCACCACTTATCCACCATTTCGGTGCATAAGCGCGTTATTCCTTTGTTTCTCATCAGCTTATCAAGCGCAAGCCACGCCGACACCAGCCATTCACTGGCGCGCTTTTTTGACAACTCAGGCTACAACGCCAACGTCTCGAATCCGACCGCTTACCAAGGGCAGTCGGCAAACTACTACACCGGAGGCAGCTTGTTTGTGCGCAATAAAATTGTCGATGCGCAATTGGTCAGCGCCACGGTTCCCTCCATCAGTGCAGGGTGCTCTGGCATTGATATGTTCATGGGAGGATTTTCACACATTAACTCAGACCAACTGGTTAAGCTGGGCAAAGCCATCATTCATAATGCGCCGCCCTTCATTGTCAATCTTGCCCTGCAAACCTGGGCGCCGCAGCTCAAACAAAACCTTGACCAGTTACAAGCGATTCTCGACAAATACCTCAACCAGTCGGTGAACTCTTGCGAAGCCGCGCAAGCCTCTATCGGTGGATTGGCCGCCTTTGCTGCCCCTGCCACCAAAAAGCACGTCTGCGCGACCCTCGGCACACAAAACAACGCGTTCTCGGATTGGGTTCAAGGTCAACATGAATGTGGCGCAGGAGGCAAAGCCGCCGGTCAGCTCGCGAACGCCAAGAATGATCCGGCGCTGAAAGACATCACCCAAACCAATCACAACGTGGTGTGGTCCGCGATTATGAACAACGCTTTTTTATCCGCTGATAAAAATCTGGCGCAGTTTATGATGAGCTTGTCAGGCACTTACGTGTACGACAAAGACGGCAACCCGCGTTACTACCCTAGCCTTTTGACCGACAACAACAACCTGGTCAACATCTTGCTCGAAGGGGGTAAGGCTGATGTGTATCAGTGCCGCAACACAGACCCTAAGGCGTGTATTACCATCACCAAGCGCAATAACCTATCCATCACTCAAGCCAGCGGCATACAAAACCAGATACGCACACAACTGGAATCGATACTGCAAAAGATAGCCACCGACCAAAAACTCACGGCCAAGCAAGAGGGTTTTCTGGAGCTGACTCAAACACCGGTACTCAAGTTCTTTATTGACGACTTATCCGCCAATCAAACGCCCGACACCAACAGCTATTCACGAATGATAGCGGTGGAGCTGCTGAATCAGTACCTCGTGAGCATGTTAAATGTTGCCAGCCAATCGCTGGCCAACACCAACAACAGCCACGATGACATCACCCTCATCACGCGTGATATCGATAACGCCAAACGCTTTACCGCTGGTCTGGCCGATAAAGCCATTGAAGCGCTCAACAACCGCAACCAACTGATTGACTCGCAAAGAAAGACCGCGCAGCAAAGCACAAAAGAAATCAGCACAACCACCAAACCCGCGCCAGCTTATGGGAACTGACCGATGATACTCGAATATTACACTTACACTTCCGGCGAAGTGGTCAACAAAGCCTTTAATGCGCTGGCCACTTTTTTCAGAACCAATACCTTTGGGGATTACTTGCAGATGTGCATGATGCTGGGACTGGTCACCAGTCTGTTTATCTTCATGCTGTCACGTAACCCCAAAGACCTCATCAAATGGATGGTGGTGTTCTTCGCCGTCCCCTTATTTCTTATCAACATGAAAGCCGACATGCTCATCATTGATAAGACGCAACCTGGGAAGGCTTACAAGGTGGACAACGTCCCTTACCTTGTGGCGGTGCCGACGTACTTTTTCTCATCTATCATGGTGGGGATGGCAGAAGGGGTGGAAGCCATTTTCACCACCTCCGACGATGAGCGATACGGTCGTACGGGGATGCTGTTTGGCTCAGAGTTGTACCAGCTCTCAAGACAATCCAAAATCAATGAGTTGTCGCTACAAAAACTCTGGCGAGACTATTTCCATAACTGCATGATTGGGGATGTCAGAATCAATGGCAAATACACATGGGATGCCCTTTTCAACGCCCCTGATATTTTTGTGTTCCTCGATGGCATTCGACAAAGCCCACTGCGCGCGTTGTTCCTTGATGAAGGCGGCGGCCGAAGCACCTACAAGCGATGTGAAGAAGCTTACCCTATCATCAAGCAGCGCTTTGATGATGCCGCCAATAAAAACATGAGCTTGCTAGCGCATCAACTGCTTGGTAAAGACGCGGACCGCTTTAAGCCGCAAGTGGTGCAGTCACTCACCCGCAGCTACGACAAGTTTTTTAGAATCAGTACCAGCGCGTCCAGCACCATCAAACAGAACATGCTGATGAACGAGCTGCGCTACAATCTTGATAGCCTTGACCCGACGCAAGCGGCGCTCAATTACGCTTATACCACCAACAAACTGCAAACCACCTCGATGTGGGCGTCATTAGGCTTAATGGCCAGAGAATACTTACCGATGCTCCATACGATGATGTTCATGCTCTTTGCGTGCTTAGGGTTCTTTGTTGCCGGGGCCGCGGTCATTCCTGGCTTAACCATGATGGTGCTCAAAAACTATTTTGGGACGTTTGCCTTTTTAGCCACGTGGCCGGCACTCTTTGCCATCATCAACGGCTTTCAGCTTTGGGGGCTGGAATCTCTGTCTACGGACGTCTCCGGTAAGTTCGGCGGGTTGGTGCTCTCCAACGCCAACGCCGCGGATGAACTTCACAGCCGCTTTGCTTGGATGACCGGTATCTTGATGATAGGCGTACCTATGATAGCGAAAGGTATCCTCAAAGGGGGCCAAGAAGTCATGTCGAGCATGAACTACCAACTATCAAGCATGATTAACTCAACCAATGCCAGAGCGAGCGCGGCAGCGTCCACCGGTAATCTGGACTTTGGCAGCATGCAGATTGACAACCACAGCATGAACAACACCAATACCAATAAGTTTGATACCAACACCGTTGCCAACGAGGGTCACACCTACACCCAAAAAGCAGATGGAACAGTGGTCGCGCAACACCCTGATGGGCGCACCACCTACGACAGCTCACAAACCACGAGCCGCGGCAACATCAACACCAACACGTCGGCCATGCTGCAAGAGAGTGTGGCCAATGCCCGCAGTCACACCGCGCAAAACCTAGAGCAAAGCAGCACCCAACTGGGACAAAGCATTCAGGCAGGCGCAGCGCTGAGTGACCGCTGGCATGACAGTGTGGGTAAAAACCTCAGCTACGGTGAAGGCAGTACCAGTGGTTTTAACACTCAAGTCAGCGAGGGCATGAATGACATGCAAACGGCGGTTAACAGCGTGATTAAGCAAACGGGCTGGACAGAAGACCAATCGAAAGCTTACTTGCAAAGTGCCCATGGCGGCTTCGAGGGTGGCGTCGGCACAGGTAAAGGGAAATCGCTATTCAATTTCAACGCCAGTGGCGGCGTGAAATGGTCTGACGATGAACGTACGGCTTACAGCAATATGAACAGTGAGCAAAAGCAGCAGCTTGAGCAATCCACTCAACAATACACCGAAGGGGCAAACGCAGTCACCAGTGCCGGTACGCAGGTGGACAACAAAGACACCCGCACCGCTGTGGAGCAATTTGCGCATGACTTTGCGATTAACGCCAGCAACACCAAATCACTTGGCGCTAGCGTGATGCAAAGCCAATCAGACTTGAACGCCCTCTCCGACACCCAAACGCGCTTAGAATCTGGGGGTGGCAGCTTTACTGCGAATGCAAACGGGGCATTCCAGAACTATTTAGAGGAAAATTCAGGACTCAAGCAACAACAAATTCAACGCATCATGACCGCCCGCCAACCGGAAGATATTGCTGAGGCAAAAGAACGCTGGCAAAAATTCACTCGCACTGAGGAATTTGCGACCATGGCGGGACTCGATGGGGACACAGCAAAAATTGTAGGAGAAATGAACCAAGCGCACCAAGCCACCACACCAACAGGGCAGCTTAACCTCTCACCGGAGCAAAACAGCACCATGGCAAAAGGATGGGACAGCACCGTCGATACCGTGGCAGAGACCCGCACGGCGATGCTGCACACCAATGAAACGGGCGGACTGTTTAACCAAGCCCGTTTTGATGGGGTCACCGATGATGTGCAACATCAGCAAGCGCAAGCGCAGCAACCGATTAAAAAGCCTGAGCCAATGATAGAAATGACGGTTCAGTCGCAAGTCGAAAAGGAAATCGCTCGCCCCGAAAGGACGGAATACGTCACCTCGGATCAATCGTACCCAGCAGCGCCAGGGTACACTCAAAAACCCAACCAGTAATATTGATCGCGATGCATAAAAAGGACTTTATGCATCGTCTAAATACTGGTATTATGATCAGGTATCTAAAAGGAGTGCTCTCATGAAAAAAATCTTATCGTTGCTACTGCTGACCTGCGCAAGCGCGCAAGCTCAAACCCACTCACCTGAGCTCACTCAACTGCTGAGCGAGATACACGAGCAATACAATAGCCCTAAGCTGATGAACATAGATAAGAAAGATATGGCTAACGTCACCAAACTGCCTTACTTCTTGCAGCACATTGATGAGACCGACACCGTTGAATCAATGCGCCTTCAAGGTTATCTGTTAGGATTACAAACAGCATATTTTGACAACGCCTATAACCAAAAAGAAACTGGGGGAGGACTTTGGTTCTGCATGCGTGACACCATGACACTTGATCCAGACCGCCACCCTGAGTTTTTTGTAGACCTTATCTGGAAAGTGCTCGAAAAAACCGCCAAGAATGACCCTCAAAAATTCAGACGAGCAAATTTTGCCGGTGCTTTCAGCGTATCTGTCGACTATATCATCGCATACGGTCTCCAAACCGAATACCCTTGCTACAGCCCTATTCCTAAATCGTTGCAATTTAATGGCTGGAAATATTAGCCTCAGCCCAAACCAATACGACTAAGATTTTTACCGCTTAGATACCCCTCAGAGCCTCGTGAGTTTTATAGAACTTTCGAGGTTTTTGATTTTCAGCGCTCGCTTTATTTCAGGAAAAAAGTCAGTACGGGTCGACTGTACCCACCCCATTTTAACCTTGCTGGATAAACCATGGGTCGCTCGACCTGCTATATGCTTGCATGTAGAGGTTGAGTGAGCCCGACAAACGCAGTGCGTCAGCATTTGTTTGATTTACTACCTTATTTTTATTTCCAGCACAAAAAAGCCAGGACGGGTTAACGTACTGGCTAGATCTTGCTTATTCTATTCATACTCATGCGTTGGTTGCTGCTTGGTTGTAATGAGGTATATCAGCCTGTCACAACCCACCGCCTCGTTCCTAAGGCAAACTTCCGATGTCTCGATGAGCACCAAGCAGCCCTGCTATCCTACTGAACATTTACACCCAATACGAGAAAAACGTCGCTTTAGCGTCAAGGCGTACTTTCGGCCTTTCTGCAATAAAAAAGCACCTTCATAAAGAGGGTGCTTTTGATTCAGTGTATTTCTCAAGAATGCTCAATCAACGAAAAGGACTCGAATCCATTCATTCACTGAGCTTACACAACGTATCACAATGACGCCCCTTTTCAAATCCTTACCCAAAGGAACGATGCCATGAACATTATCCTCAACCGGTTATCAGCCATCAAAAGGCTCTTATTTCAATGCCCTGAAACCCAAGACGACAAACTCAACACCTTTTTAACCCAATGTCATGAGCAAAACATTGGTTTGGCTTTGCTTGCCGACAAAAGTAAAACGCATCAGCTAAAAACGCTCATCAAGCCGCTCAACCTTTCTCACAGAGACGCCAAGCGCCTATTGAAAACGTACTTATCGCCAATGACTCGCGTTCACCTTTGTCCTGCTGATTTTTTCACAGCCATGAACCACCCTGAGCAACAAGCCTTTCCTTGCCAGGTGTGTGATAACTGCGCACCTGGGTTATTCAAGCACTACGGTTATTTAGTTGCCGATACCTCATGGTGCAGCCAGTGCCATGAACAAGGAGAGTGCATCGACGTGGCACTGATTGAGCACTACCGAAAATTCGGCATCGATGACGACACGATATGGGAAGCACTACCAAGAACTCGATGGGGCTCAAGAACTGGCCCTTCGACCTACCTATCGCTTGAAGATATTAAAACGATTTATCAAGCGGTATTTGAAGCAGCCAAGCGATAAAAGCGACTCCAGCCACCAACTTTAACGCTCAAGATTAAAAGGACACAAGCATCATCAGCAAAGATTGAACATCAACAAACACACTCCCTCTTACTGCACACATAAAAGAACACTTTCACGCTCACTCGTTATAGGAAACCATTATGCCTAGGCCTAAACGCGCGTCCGGCAACCACTTTACCCGTGGTGGACAAATTACTTTTCACTCCATTCGGATGTTCTTCCAAGTCAACAACACCTTAGTTTACGCCGCCATTTGGTCGGTGATTGCGCTCACAGGCGTGCTTACTTGGCTACGCGCTCCCGATAACGCCTTTTGGTCGGTGTTCTACTACTGGCGCAACCATATCTATGCCAGCCTAGGGCACGACCTTAACAGTGAAGTCACCACCTTCTGGAGTGGAAAACGCTACGTGGGCACGCTCGCCTCCCAACTGGATAACACCCAACTCATCAGCCTCTATGATGATGTCATTCGCCAAGCACAAATCAACTTCTTGATTGCCCTCGGTATTGCCTTTGCTATTTTGATGCTCGCCATGAGTTTCTTTAAGCGACAAGGCGAAAAGCAAAGTGAAGACTTCCACGTTCGAGGATTCCAATACGCCGAACCCAAAGTGCTCACAAACGATTTAAAAAAACGGGCAAAGAAACTCAAGAAGCAGGGCGTAGGCAACGGACGAATTTCTGATTTTAAAGTGGATGGGTTGGCCTTATTTAAGCGTGAGTTTGAAGTTCAGCACATGCTCATTGACGGCACAACCGGGGCTGGTAAATCCGTCATGCTGCGTAAACTGCTGCGATGGATACGTAAACGTGGGGATAAAGCGATTATTTATGATAAAGGCTGCACCTTTACCAGTAAGTTCTTTGACCCTAGCCAAGACACCTTACTCAACCCCTTCGATGAACGCTGCGCCAATTGGGATGTGTGGTGTGACGCAAAAGAAGCCCCTGACTTTGAAAATATCGCCAGCGCCCTTATCCCACAGCATGGCGAAGGCGACCCATTCTGGGTCGATTCCGCCCGGACTATTTTTTCGAGCGCGGCGTATCGCATGAGCCAAGATGACAAGCCCTGCTCGACCGCAAGGCTGCTCAGCTTGATACTCACGTCTGAACTTGAAACTCTGGGTAATTTCCTGCAAGGCACAGAGTCGGCTTCCCTGGTCTCGAAAGACATCAAAAAGACGGCCATCTCCATTAAGTCGGTGCTCGCCACCTACATCAAGAGCCTACGCTTTTTAGATGGATTGGATGACAAAGACGCTAAAGGAGAGCCCAAACGTAAACCGTTTTCTATCACCGATTGGGTACAAGACGACAAACAAAAAGGCTTTTTGTTCTTATCGAGTAACGCGCAGCAACACGCCTCTCTACGTCCTTTGATTTCGACTTGGCTTGCCATTGCCTCTAACGCAATCTTGGGACTTAAAGACGATGAAGACCGCCGTATTTGGGTAATTATGGATGAAATGCCAAGTCTGCATAAACTGCCTGAGCTAGACACCATCATTGCCGAAGTGCGTAAGTTTGGGGGCTGTTATGTGATTGGCCTCCAGTCTTATGCTCAGCTCGTAAAAACCTACGGTAAAAACACCGCTGACGTCATTTTTGACTTACTCAACTCCCGCTTTTACTTTCGCGCCCCCTCTGCGCAAATGGCGCAAATCTCATCAAAAGATTTAGGCGAGCAAGAAGTGGACGTATCAAGAGAGAACATTTCTTACGGTGCAAATGCTTTGCGTGACGGGGTATCGATTGGCCACCAGACAACGACACGTCCGGTCGTCTCTAGCAGTGAAATCCAAGCCATGGATGATTTGCAATGTTACCTTCGCGTACCAGGCAGCAGCTTCATCACTCAACTGGATTTGCACTTTGATAAAATGCGAAATGTGACACCGGCTTTTATCAAACGTAATTACACCCCCTCACCCGCCATGACTAAGGCGTATCAAAAAGCGATTTACTTTGAGTGTGTCGCCCCTGGTATGCTCCTCAACGAAGAAGAGCGTAACGCACTCACCGAAATCCAAGCCAAGCAATTTGAAACGCCGGAAGAGATGAAACTGGAAACCGACCAAATCCAACAAGCACAACGAAGTGAGACGGTCAAAGCGTTAGCCAGCAAAGAGGCCGAAAAGCTCAAATCAGACAGTGACCATCAAGAGCGCGCGCAGCAAGAGCTTGAAGAGTCGGCGATATCTCAAGATATCGAAATCACGGATGCTTATGAATAACGAACGATTAAGGGAATACCATGTCAAACCTTACCTTAGAGATTGAATTTATTAAAAAACACTCAAGTGGCGGGTGCGCCTTTGCAGGCGAGTTCGATGTTGCCGACTTTATCGTGAAAAACGCGCCCGAATGCAAACTCCCCTTCAAGAAAATTGATGATGCCTTTTTTAACTGGCACTTAGATGCATCGTTGCAACACTTTGAAAAAGTTGATGGAATTTGGCAAGGTTATGTTGCGTTCATCGACATAGAAGCGCCAGAGCCAGGTACATTAATCACACTCACTGTTTCTTTAACGGAGGAAGATAATGAAAGACAATAAGCCCGTGAAAGAGCCGTTTTGCTTACCAAAACACTCTACACGCAGCCACGTTGAGCGAGAAAAAAAGGAAACCGAAACCAGACGGCGAATTGAAGATATTTTAGAAGAGCGCGCTTTTAATAAACTCTGGTATGAATAATAGCCTTGACACCCAAATGATAATGATTATTATTTGAGTGTGAGTTATAGAGATCCTTATGACTCACACGACATTGCTCACATTGCTTCCAGTGTAATTTTAAGCTTAATCTTGAAAAGCTCCCATTTTTCAATTTATTTAGCTAGCGGCATACTAATCTATGCCGCTTTTCTTTCTTGCCTTACGTTGTTTCCCCAACAATGGAAAGTGATTATGAAACCAAGAGTCCAACACAAGCGCCAACATAGCGCGCGAGTAAAAAAACCGAACACTCACCAAAACATACCTCCTGACAAACAACCTGAACCACTCTTTGTTCTTGATATGCTCGACGGCAACGACTGGCGACATCTCGTGCTTACTTACAGAGACGCTAAAAAGTTAATCCAACGCACACACCATAGAGGCTACACCCTAGAGCCTTACGATAACCGCTAATCACTAGACCGCCACAAGCCTTGCCATTGCAAGGCTTTTAAACTCCGCCTCTCGTCCTGATTACCGCTCAGTTTTACTGCTAGCGGCAATCTGCCTCGCATAAGGAAAATACTCATGCTTTCTATTAGCCCTCTGAAATCCGCTTCTGGCGCTGCCAAATATTACCTCAGCGAAGAAAACCCCAAAGACCTACCTGACGTCTCTTTAGAAAAAGACGTGGGCGATAACTACTACCTCAAGGAAAAAGACCAGGGAGAAAACACCTTCTGGCATGGCAAGCTGGCCATCGAAGCGGGACTGGCGGGTAAACCCGTAGAGCAAGCCACCCTAGAGTCGGTGCTCTCTGGCAACCTGGGTGGTGAAACCATTAAAGGGAAACGAGAAAAACACAAATCTGGCTTCGACCTGACCTTTTCTGCGCCCAAATCCCTCAGCGTTCTTGCGCTTATTGGCGGAGAGAGCCGCCTCATTGAAGCGCACAATAACGCCGTGAAGTTCGCCTTAACAGAGCTGGAGAAAGACGTAGCACAAGTCAAAGTCACCCATGAGAAAGGCGTTCAAGAATACGAAAATACGGATTCGATGCTATTTGCAGTCGTACGCCACAAGACCAGCCGTGAAAATGACATGCAAGTGCACTCGCACGCGCTAGCCGCTAACATGACGCGCGATAAAGAAGGAGATTTACGCGCTTTATCAACCAGCCTAAAACAAAAAGGGGGCGTGATTAACGGGACTGGCGAGCGCATTTACAACTTCCAAAAATACTACGGTATCTTGTACCAGAGCCAATTAGCTAAAGAGGCAGAAACCCTCGGTTATTCCACGCGAGGCGTCGGCAACGGTCAGTTCGAAATCAGCGGTGTTCCTCAGCCTATTCTTGATGCGTCGTCCACTCGCAAACAACAAATTGACCAACGCACACTCGATTTAGGCTTTGACTCGCGCGCGGCGAAAGACGTAGCCAACCTCGATACTCGTAAAAGCAAAACCTACCAGAGCAGTGACAGCCTCAACAAACAGTGGCAAAGCACCGTAAAAGAGCAAGGGTATGACCCCGCAGAGCTTGTCACCATGGCGCAACAAGTAAAGGAAGCGCAAAACACCCCACCACTTGGTGAAACCAAAGCCGCCATCAGCAGAGCCATTGACCATCTAGGGCAATACAGCACCGCGTTACACCTAGAAAAAATCATTGAACTCACCGCCTCAGAGTTCACCAAAGGCGGCGTGCAACTCAACGCCCTTGATATCAAAAAAGTCGCGGATGAAATGATTAAACAAGGCGACTTGATAGGACTCAGTCAAAAAGGGCAATACACCACCAAAGGCTTAATTGATAACGAGAAAGCGCTTATCGACAGCACCCAAGGTCGTGCACATCACATGCGCACCCACGTTGAATCCAGCACGCTCAACAAGCTCGCTATCTCTGAAAACCAGCAGCGCATCTTGACCGACCTGTACCACT
This sequence comes from Vibrio tasmaniensis, assembly GCF_024347635.1. Classification (NCBI taxonomy): domain Bacteria; kingdom Pseudomonadati; phylum Pseudomonadota; class Gammaproteobacteria; order Vibrionales; family Vibrionaceae; genus Vibrio; species Vibrio tasmaniensis. Next base: position 90,033 of record NZ_AP025513.1, on the reverse strand, counting down.
CCACCAAACAGTTCCACGTGGTCAATGTACACGGCTCATCACAGGGTATTGCGCAGCAGCTACTCAATGTAGGCAATCACAGCGGTAAGCGTGTCCAATTGGTCTCCCAAAGCGTGAAAGACAAGACAGAGGGTATGGAGAGCGTCCAGCGTAAGAGTCAAACACTCAGCGCTTGGGTCGGTCAGCTCTTTTCACCAGAGCAGCGCCACACCACCCACAGCTTATTGCAAAGCGATACGCCGCTGACCAATAAAGACGTCTTGCTCATCGATGACGCCAATAAGATGAGCGCCAATGAATTATTGGCACTCACCGATAAAGCCAAACAATCGAGCAGTAAAGTGGTGATGCTTAACCGCGTATCAAGCCGTCAGGGATTTAAAGCCAATAACGCTATCTCGCTGTATCAAAAAGGCAATGTGGAGAGTCATTCTTGGGTCGGCAAGCGAGCCAGCCATACCAACGTGAAACTGCATGACAATGACACCGATAGGATAGCGCGGGTGTACTCAGACCTCCCCGATAAAGCCAACACGCAAGTGATTGCCACTTCCAGCGTAGAGCAGCGGCGGTTAACCGAAGCGATACGGGGCCAGCTCAAAAATACCGGCGCCCTCGCCAGACACGAAACCACCCTATTCACTCAAACCCCTCACCACCTCTCTAAAGCGCAGCAACCCCTCGTTCAACACTACAAACCAGGCATGACACTCACCCATTGGGAGAAAAACAAACCTCAGAGTTTTGTCATCGCCAGTATCGACAAAGAGAGCAACACCATGACCGCACTCAGCAAACGCGATGGACAGTCACACACCTTTGACCCGTCCAGTCGCGCCTTTAAGCACATGAAGATGCAAATCAATAAACCGCAAAGTCTCAATATCGCCCAAGGCGAACGCCTTCGAACATTAGGCAAACACTTCCCTGCGGGCTTGGACGCGAACCAAAGCTACCTTGTCACTCACATTGACAAAGAAAGCCTCACGCTTGAGAGCAAAGGGGAAACGCAGCGCGTCAACTTAGAGAGCTTAAAAGACGCGCCGCTGCAATACGACTACGTTCACGGCGCCCACCATATTGAGCCAAAAGCCCATACTTTACTGTCAGGCAAAGCATTTACCCTATCTAAGCCCCTGATAAACGACCTGACTGAAAAAACAGAGCGCCTTGATATCTTCACCGACAAACCAGACAAAGCCCAAAGCGCACTTGAAAAAGAGCAGGTCTCCCCGTCAGCCATTGAGCGTGTACTGCAGACGCAAAACGTCAACGACCGCTACCTAAACGACGCCACCCAAGATTTGCTAAAGCAGGATGTCAGTCAGGCACTGTCAGCACTGGCCAAATCGCAAAACGCGCCACTCATCGAAAAAGCGGTCAGCTTTGCCCTGAACCACCTCTCAGAGCGAGAAGCGGCGTTTAGCCAAAAAGCCTTAGTAGTGGAAGCGGTGCGTTACGCCTTTGAAGAAGCCGGAGGCTCTATTACCAAAGAGCAGGTTGAAACAGAGCTGACTAAACGCAGCGACACCCTCTCTGCGGAGTACAGTGACGGCACACGCTGGACGACGCAAGCCGCGCTAGAAACTGAAAAGCGCATCCTGCAAAACATCGATGATGGTAAAGGCCAGCATCAACCTTTTGCAACGCCTAAGCAGGTGCAAGACTTTCTCGACACCAAGCCTCGCCTAACCCAAGGGCAAAAGGACGCCATCACCCTCATCTCAACCACCAAAGACAGCTTTGTGGCCATCCAAGGGTTAGCCGGTACAGGTAAGTCCACCATGCTTGAATCCAACATTGAACTTATCCAGTTAGTCAAAGAAGCCAGCCAGCAGCCAGAGCAAAGTGTCATCGGTCTTGCGCCCACACACGCAGCCGTGGCAGAGCTAGAAAGCAAAGGCGTGAAAGCGCAAACTCTGGAAAGTTTGCTCTCTGACATCCGACAAGGAAACCGCGATGCCAGCGACTACCAACACACCTTGTTCTTTCTCGATGAAAGCTCCATGGTCAGCAACAAGCAAGCCGATGAGTTCACAAAGCTGGTCAATGACAGTCAGTCCAAAACAGCCAAACTGGGCGATAAAGAGCAGCTTTTATCGCTCAGTGCCGGCAAACCCTTTGAGCTGGCCATAAGCCAAGGCCGCATCGATACCGCTTACATGACCGACATCATCCGTCAGCAAAACGACACCTTACTTAATGCGGCGCAAAACACCATTGATAAGCAGCCACAGAGCGCCCTGGATAAGCTCCAGCAGCAAGCCCCTGATACTCAAGGTAACAGTCAACATGTCATTTCTACGCTGGATGAAAACGACAAAGACCGACGCAGAGCGCAGCTCACCGCCACAGAGAAGCTGCCTTATGTGGTCGCCAAAGACTATTTAGAGCGCACCCCTGAAACGCGAGACAACACACTGATTATCGCGTACACCAACCAGGAGCGAGACATCATCACCGAACACATCCGTGTCGGTTTGATGAAAAAGAGTGAGTTAGGCAAAGAGAACGTCATCGCAACGAGGCTACGCTCAATCGGCGCGACCGGGGAAGAACTCACCACCATGATGCCGTATCAAAAAGGCTTGATACTGAGCACCAAGCCCGGTGAGTACGCCACCATTACACACGTAGATTCAGAGCATGGCGTAGTAACACTTCAAGACGCGAGTACAGGTAAGGCAAGGCCGTTCTTACCGCGTAACCGTGACCACCGTTTCACCACCCTGTTCTCTACGTCAGAAAAGCCACTTTCAACCGGCGATAAAATCATCACCCGCTTTACCGATAAAGAGCGCGGCATTAAAGCCAACGTGGAGTACCGCATCACGCAAGCGACTACAGACAATGTTATCGCTCAATCTAAGACAGGACAAACACTCAACCTTAACCCTAATGCGCTTAAAGACGGGCACTGGGACTACGCTTACAGTCGGACCGCAGACATGGCGCAAGGGTCCACCTATCAACACGTCATTAGCGCGATACAAAGCAAAGGCGCACTGACCAACTTAAGACGCGCCGGTATCGATGTGACTCGTGCCAGTCAGCACATTCGACTCTATACCGACAACACAAAACAACTGGTCAAAAGCTGGCTTTCTAAAGAGAGCCACAAAGCCAGCGCGATAGAAACCCTCAACCAAATCCCACCCAAAGACACCACTTACTTTAACCGTAATGCTCTGCCTCATGAGGACGTCCGGTTCCAAAATAAAAGCGGTGACTTTGACTACAACACATTTAGGGAGCACATCAATACGCAACTACCCAAATACACCGAAAGCCTCGCCATGCAGTTATTAGGCCAGCCGAATCAATCCAAATCAGACCGGGATTATTTAACCTTTGGCATTGGTAAATCCGCCATTAAAGTGACCTTAACCGGAGAGCATCGTGGGTATTTTAAAGACTACACCACAGGCGAAAAAGGCGCATTGATTAACCTAATCATGAGTCATAAGGAAATGAATTATAAAGCCGCGATGAATGAAGCGCACAAGATGCTCAATGAGCCAGATAAATATCAATTGGAGGAAAACAATAAACACGACAAATTATTGAGCACCACCCCAAGGCATATTGCGCAGTTTGAAGAAAGGGCTAAAGATTATATCAATCAAAGCTTACCGATGGATAACACGCTGGCCCAAACGTACTTAAACAAGCTCGGTGTCAATAACATTGAAAATAACCAGGTTAAGTTCCACCCAGCGGTCTATTCATCCGAAGATAGATCTGTTCATCCTGCGATGTTAACCAACATCCACAATAAAGAAGGTGAAACCAAAGCCATTGAAGTGACCTATTTAGACACTCAAGGAAATAAAGACACCTCCCTAGATATTAACCCAAGAACCCTAGGCACAAAGTCCAAACAATTAACCCAATTCCATCAAGGAGAGAATTTAAACACCACCATCATCAGTACCTCGATTGAGAACTCTTTCTTAATTAGAGACCAAACCCAAGGGCAGATTGACATTATCAACGTCAATCATAAAAACGACATTCAAAACATCTCCACCGATGAACTGAGACAGAACATCATTATTGTATTAAATCAAGGTAATCACGATTTAAACCCGAACAACATTGAGAAAATCGTCGAGAACTTTAATGGTCGAGACATTCAATTCATGTCAGACGATCATCTTAAAGAGGACATTAAATCGTGCATTGGCAAATTAGAGCGAGATAACAGCGCACATAACGTAGAATTAAGTGAGCCACATATTTCTCATCAAGATAGCGAATTAGACACCCTCAACTACAATGAGAAAAAAGAAACCGACAGCCAATCACTCGACCACTTTGAACCAAAAGAATATTCACCTCAGCAAGAGATGGCATTTAATCACTCAGAGAAAGAGAGCCATTGGGAAGACAGAGAAATCGAAAGAGAGTTAGAGCGATAATATAAGGGTAGCCACTGGCTACCCTTTTTTTTCGCCTGAAAGATAGGCCTCTACTTTTTTATCAATGTCCGCCTTAACTTGCTGACGGACAGGCTTTGAGTCTTTTTGATCTCTATATAGTTTTTCACCATCAAAGGTTTGTCCATGAATAACTTCACCAATGGCAGAGCTACCTCTTACTACTCGGTAAATCTCTTCCATTAGCTCACGGTTCGACGGCCTTTCATCGTCACTGTCATTCAATTTGATACGCAGCGCCAATGTCAAAAGCTGACGAACCGCATCTGCATCAGTCAAACCCTCTCTCTTTTTAAACTTGCGAAAATCTTGCTCTAGCGGCCCTTTAATTGTGGCTTGTAATACTGTGCTTCTCGCCATTTTTAGATTTTCTCCCACCCAAATGTGTCAATACGATTTAATGTACATTCAAATACAATACCATATTACCACAACTTCACAATCGCCCACAAACCAATCTATAAAAGGGCTAAATTGAAATCAAATACAAATACACTCACTTTCAAATTAAACAGCCTGCAAACCTTACCACGCATGGGCTAAATGGAGATTGAATACATTTAACACATTTTTAAATACGATTTCAGCGGCTAATTAGTTGAGATTTTGAAAATTTTTTCATGCTCTTTTTTGCCCCCATAAATAGCTATAAGTCATTGTTTTTACTATCTTTATATTTTTCACAGACAACCATTTAAATCGTTTACGATTTAGCGTGGTGTGTGGTCACCAACTCAACTAACCAACAACTCAGAACGAATGACCTGAGTTCCTTAATCAAAGCAGCGGGAAAAACTGACAGCGAAAGACAAAAGCCGACCAGGTGGCGAATGAATCTGACGAACGAGGGATGCGGGGGATCTGGAAATTGAAGGAAGAAAGCGAGAGGAAAAGCTGAAGACCTTGCACCATTATGGTGCAAGGCCTTTTATTGAACGTTCATCTTAAAATAAACCGATTGGACTTTTTGGATGTATATTTTTCTGGCGTTATCGGTGCGTTTGGAAAAACCCGCATTATACGCGCCGACGCTGTTCCAGTTATAACCATGACTAGAAAAATTAGAACTTAATACCCACGCGCCAAGATGAACATTAAAGCAAGGATGATAGATGTTTGTTTCATTCACATTAAATTCGGATAGTCGATCAAACCAATGGGAATTAATTTGCATCAATCCAAAGTCACGACTAACCACCTCACCGACTCTATTTTTATTTTCATTGTACGCGTTCGGTTTTAAGCTGCTCTCTACCGTTGCAATGGATTTTAAAAGCTGTGGATCGACATTATAAAATCGTCCTGCCTCATCAAAGCAAAAAGCCCAACTGAAACACGGCGATAACAACGAAAGATAAAGTAATGGTTTCATCATAAAAAAGAGCCCTAATAATAGGACTCTCATTTTATGCCATCCCATTGAGATATCAATATTCACAAGGTAATAAAATTGTGGTCACGCTGCGGTCACGTTCAGTTATTATCCAAACCGATTGATCACAAATCGTATAATTCGATATCACTCGCTCGCCTGTTTTGGTTGCTTCGTCATTGGTGATTTTATCTTCAATGCAAGTCTCTCCCCAATCGCCACTTTGGTGACGCTGCAAATAAATCGACAAGTTAGCACCGACATTATTATCTAATAACTGCTCAATACCTTGCGTATAAACCACTTTACCCAACGAAAACGGCACGGCCGTACAAAAGTAACATTTTGCTTTCGTTTCTTCTCTATCTTGTGTAGCATTCAGAATGTTCATTAAATCTAACTCCGATGTGATTGAACATGCCTTGATATTTGATGGAACAAATATCAAGGCGCTTTAATTTTCACGCTTAATAAACGTCTTCCGTTTTACGAATATGATTAAACACTTCATGAATTTCATCGTAAGTGATGCCATACCCTTCGAGCTTTTCCACACAATCACAAATATCATTGGTGTAGAAACACTCATGATTAAATAACTCACGACGAATGATCGCCTTTTTCCCGTTCTCTTTGATATCTTCGGCGATCCCTTCTTGAGCGATAGAATCCAAACGAGTCATTAATTGCTTCGCGTTATCGGTGGGGCAAATTAACCCCATACCTAGCGACGCGTATTTCACGCCCTCTTTTTTTCCCTCATCGAACTGTTGATTAGAAAAAGCAAAGAACGCCCCGGTCTCATTAAAAGCCTGAGTTTGTTTGTCTTGAATATAGTGTGAGAGATATTTCATTGTGTCGTTCCTTTCATTAAAAACAGAAAAAAGCCTGAGCGCTACGAATTAGAATCAGCGCCCAAAGAGATATCATTTTTTGGTGAGCTTTCGTGGCCAGCGGCGAAACGCTGGTCACTGAATTTGAATTAGAGAGAGTTAGGTTTGAATTTTGTTGCGCCATGAGGATTTTCCTTTTGTTTGAGTATCACTTTTCGGAGCCGCTTAGCTGTCCGCTCTCTCAACATCGTTCTGCTTTGCAAGGGCGCGCAGCGTTCATTTACCCTTGCAAATCAGGTTGTGGGGAGAGACGGTTAACAGCCTGCGAGCCCGTAAATGATGCGAGTGAAAGGAAATCGGCGCATAAGAAAACAAGCCTTACTCGAACTTATTCAAAGGCAGGGAGAGCAACGAGGAGGCACGACGAGGCGCAACGAACGCAGTGAGAGGAGTGCGTTCAGGATTGCAGCGATATCCTTTTAGATAGGGGCTGTAGAGAGGCACTCCCTGGGGCGGCACGCAGTGACACACCAGGGTGATGCCACTCTTAGGCCATAGATGAAAGATACCAGCGAAAAGCCTTGCCCGAAGGGTAACGCCCAACTCAAGCCCTTATCAAGACACAGCACTTCAAATAGGCTTTAAATCATTATGATAAAAAAGCCGCCTATCAAGCCCTATAAGCCACAACCCCATAAAGCAACCCCATGACAAGGCAATACAATCAAACATCGAGCAAATGGACGCACTGTGGCACTGAGAGCCGGTTTGACGACCGCTTGCGGTCGAGCCTTTGGCTCAACTTCTTTTAGCGCGAGTGTTGAAGCGTTCGAGGACATAATGAGGACAAAAAAATGCCTCTAGGATAAGAGGCATTTCAGAAAACATATTTGTACATTAAGCGGTGATATGACTGCCAACCCAAAACGCGGCACCGGCTACCGTTGCAATCATCGCAAAGGCAGTAGCAATAACGAGGTTTTTAAGGGAACTCACTTCATTACGAACCCCCAGGACCTCATTCCGTACCCCTTGAATATCAGATTTCAGCTCATTACGAACCGCTTCAATTTTATCTGAAAGGTCATGACGAACCGCTTCGATCTTCTGATCGAGTTCTTTCCGCGTATCATTTAACTGCTCTTGAGTGGCAGCATGAGCGGTTAGGTTGATCAGCTCTTCAACGCTTAATGTAACTTTGCTTGATTCAGACATAATAGAAACCTTATTTAATTGTCTTTAGTTTACTGCATTACGCTAGGGAAGTCATTCACGCCAAAATGGGCGTGAATGAGATGGCCATGACTTTAAAATTCCGATGTTCCAAGCCAATAACCCTCACCATCAAACGCATTCCAAGTGTCTAATTTTTCAAACACATCGCATTTTTCAAGCTCCTCCACAGTTCCTTCCCACTCTGGTTTTAAGTCAGGCTCGTCGTCAGATAACAGTGTGTAAATCTTAACTAGAGTGCTTTTTAGTAAAGCATTGAAAAATTTATCGGGGTGAACGTAGTCAGTTTGAGCAACAAAACGAAGACTTGAGCCTTCCGTAACATGCCAAACTTTTTCTTTGATGTAGTCAAAACAAGCTTCATCATTTGTACCTGGACACTGAGCTCTAACACCCTCAGAGCAAAACAGTTGGATAAATCCATATTGAGATTCAGACAAAGAGGCATCATTTTTTGGTGAGCTTTCGTGCCCAACGGCGAAACGTTGGTCGCTGTTTGGCATTTTAGGGAGAGTTAGGGTTGAGTTTTGTTGCGCCATGAGGAGTTTCCTTTTTGTTTGAGTATCACTTTTCGGAGCCGCTTAGCTGTCCGCACTCGCAACATCGTTCTGGTTTGACAAGGGGCTAGTAGCCCTTAGCAGCTTGCTGCTCTAGGGATACAGCGCGAAGCCTCCCTTGCAATGCAGGTTGTGTTGAGAGAAGGTTAAACAGCTTGCAAGCCCGTAACGTGATGCGAGTAGAAAGGAAAATCGGCGCATAAAAAAACCAGCCCTTACTCGAACTTAATGTCAGGCAGTGAAAGGCAACGAGGAGGCACGACGAGGCGCAGCTACGCAGTAGCGTAGGCGTTCAGGATTGCAGCGATATCCTTTTAGATAGGGTCTGTAGAGAGGCACATTCTGGGGCGGCACGCAGTGACACACCAGGGTGATGTCACTCTTAGGCCATAGATGAAAGATACAAGCAAAAAGCCTTGCCCGAAGGGTAACGCCCAACTCAAGCCTTCATCACAACTCAGCCCTTCACATCGACCTTAAACCATGATGATAAAAAAGCCGTCGATAAGGTCCTGTAAGCATCCCCTTCCGTGACGAATAAAATCACCCTTAATTGGGCTATTTACCATAATGGACCTAATAAACACCGGATTTTTGCCTAGTAGCTCTTGAAAAGAGTAGTTTCAGTGCCCACATTTGAATATGGTGCAATAGTTGCAGCTTAATGGGTGAAATAAAAAGGTTATACGTAATGAATGATTGGGAATATGTGAATTTTAGTGAAGATCATGAAATGGATTATCATTTGGGGCTAGTTAGTAAATCCAAATCGGCATACAACAGAAAGTATCTAATAGATAATACGCAATGGACAGCAAAGAAAGAGCTAAACAAAACGCGCATTACTCACGATGAATTCAAGCCTTTTGTGGAAGCAGATAAGGCGAACTTGGAAGATCCTGCTTAACGTTGAAATGCATATAAAAGAACGCCTCCGTCGGGAGGCTTTCTTCGTGGTGGAGTAACGCGGCTGTACATAACTCCAATAATGCGGTCAAAAAGAAGCACCAATGGGGTTGCTTCTTTTTGTAAGAGGTTTTTTATTTTAAGATCTCCTTTCGGATTTCTTTGTGTGAATCCAAAAGGTCTAACAACATACTTAATGCTTTAGGAGGGGCTAGCTCCCCTCGTTCGTAACGAGAAAAAGCATTGTGTCCGCCACCAAATAGTTCTCCAGCGTCCTTTTGATTTAGCCCTAGTGCTTTTCGGATACTACGAATTTTTTTCGGTTCAATAATTCCATCGACTCTTGCCCTAAATGCTTGAATATCAATACGGTTGAATTTTACATCATCAGGCTCAAGAATCGCTTCTTCACAGCAGGAGCAGTGTATGCCTGGCTGTTGGATTAATAGTGTGTGTCCTTTGTAGTGGTATTCGGTATCACGATTTTCTCGATTCATAACACCTTCTCCACAAAAAGGACAAGATTTACCGTTAAAGTTACCCATACTATGTGCCTCTACAAACAATTATTTTCTCTTAAAAGAGACAATGTACATACTGATAAAGCCGCTTCCGATATCTTGAAATTTAGTGTAGATATCGACGCCACACCAAGACGTTCGATAAACATCAAAGTAGCCAAGATCAGGTCGCTTATCGGATGGCATGGTTTTATAGAAGTCGGATGGTTGTAATGATTTTATTACGTCCACCACATCCTGTTCATCCATACCTAGCTCTACGTACCCCTGACGAGCTGACTTTGTAAACCGAAGCTTATCAACTTTAGAGAATGTTTTTTTTATCAAATAAAGATCGTAACTTGGAGTAGTAAAGCTGGTTGTCATCGCAAGCCCCATTACCCTTTAAGGGTTATTATTTATGTATAAGCCAATAGTGTCAAGTAATTTTACACTTATGAAACTTGTATGGTACTGAGTCTAAAGCCCAATGAAAACGTATTCTATGTAGAGTACACAAAGTTACTCCTCAATGGACACGGTTTCATTTGTTTGATTTCTTGGTGTAAGTTCGTTTAGGACGCATTCTGGAAGAATGTAATTCCTCAGCATATATCCGACCTTTGCTAGTAAGTTGCCACATATTCTCATTCTCTTTAGCAGAAGAATTTAGCAACTTGTTTTCATTCGGCTGATAAACCAAATAACCATTGTCTGACAACTTTCTTAAACCGACCAAAAAATGATTTGAGGTTAATTCTTTACACAGTGACTTACTAACCTGTTTACGTAGATAGCTAGTGTGTACTGGTGTATGCTTACCGTGATTCAGTTCAATGTAATGTATAATCAACATCGCATTTTTTTGCTGCGCACTAACTCTAATACCCAAACCGCCCCCATAAACAACCTTAATCGTACCCATACGATTAAGGTGAAATACACCTTTCCATAATCCATTAAGCCAATCTATTGCTTCATCTCTTTAGTCTTTCTGTTTACATACCGAGCTAGCCCGTCAAGGTCTGGAAATAAAGTAGCTTCATTAACACCGTAGTTATCCAACATAGCCTTAATCTCTTTCTTCAACTCTTTAGGTAAGATAAAACATCTGATATTTGTCTCTTCTGGGGCAATAACAGATCGAGATATAGGGAAAGGCAAACTTGGTGGGCAATGCACAGTAAAAAGTCCTTGCTGGCTAATTAGACGGCGGTTTATAGCTTTGGGCTGATAGCAAATAACCCCATGGTGGTGAGCTAGAGCCTCTCTGCTCATCGAATGAGTTGCGCGATCACTAATAGAAATGGATTCAAGAACATAAATAACAGCATCACTTTCAATCTCACTTGATACTGCAAAATAGCAAGCAACTAAAGGGTTGAGTGTCCAATCTAGTAGTCTAGTTGCAAGACCATGATGTTGGGCTATCGCTAAATTTTCGATGATACTATCAGTCAATTCAGTCATAGCGATAGCTGACTGAGTCCATTCAAAGCACCGACCTAAGTCTCTATTAGGATCTTTTGGCAATAAATATTCATCTCTTCCCGCTGATGGAAGTAACTCCCATGACGCGTTAGCTTGACCTCTAAACCAATACCCAAAACCACCTCTGCTGGTATGGCAACTGAATAGCTTATGCAATAATTCTAGAGATGATATCTTAAACGTCGTCATTTCCATATTCATCAATTAAACCCTGTAAGTTCAGCGACTTTCTTTTTCATGAATGCTGTTGCTAATGATTTACCAGCGTCAATCATGACTTCAAAAGGCATTTCCTTAAAGTTTGATTTAAGGTTTTCGAAAACCTCGCTTTGATTCAACATGCTGGCAAAGTCATGTCCAGATTGGGTCAATCTAAGAGGTACAACTGAGTAGTTGTCATGTGTGTATCCAACCTGAAGCCCCAAGGCTTTTAAATCATAGCCTTCTAGTTTTACATTGCTGATTAACCCATTTTCAACGAGTAAAGAGAAGTGAAACATGAACTCATCATCAAACTTGTTCGGGTTTTCTACTGATTCAAAATTTATTCCTGCCTTTCCTAAATCAGAGAGTTCTATTGTAGCTGTTGGTGCATTAATAAATACATCGACGACTTTACGCATGTAGTCTAGATCTATTTTCATTTTTTCCCCTTAATCAAAAACTGGATCTGAAATTTGAATAAGGACTTTTCCTTCGCTTTCAAGCACACTTTGCACTTCTTGGAAATTCCAATCATCACCAGAAATTAAATCTGCATCAAAAGGAACCGTGGCATCAATGCTTTCAAGACGCTCTAATAGCCCTTCAACATTAGAGTATACCCCTTCCTCTTTTGCTTCTTGGAGGAAGGTTCTTGGCGGTTCATGGTAGACTTTACCAACCGGTAGTGCACCATACTCTTTATATTGAATCTTGACTTGTAATGTTGGTGATGCCTTTCTTAGAAATTCCAAAATCTGACTTGTTTTCATGCGACAATTTCCCCCTTAAAACTGGTTAAGCGCGTCAACTACAACTCAAAGAAGTCACATAACTCTTTATACTTTTCAGCTCGTTCTTCTTGCTCAAAGTCTCTTGCTGCAAAATAAGGTTCGCCACAATAGAAATTATCCTGACCAACAAGAATTTCGTAACTTGTTTTAGTGGCCTTTTTTCTATATCGAGTTCTCAACCTCTCGATAAAAGACACATCCGTGTACTCTGACGGGCTAGGACTCCACTTAACAGGAATTCTAGATATCAATACTTCATCACTATACTTATCCCTTGGATGAAGGTAGTAAAAGTCTATGAAATCAAATCTTACCCCATAGCCAAGTCGCTGTAAGACTGCTTTCACTGCGGTATAAGTCGTAAAGTCATTATTATTTACAAATGTACTAGTAGAAGTAGCATTTTCACTAATAAGTATTGCAACATGCTGAATGTGACTAGAGTGATACAACTTAGCCTTGTAATCTGCAAAGCAAGGTTGGCGGCTATTACCACTAAACATTACCGTTCCTTGAATCATTTAAACCTCCAAATCCAGACTGCACCCATTACTACTGAATAATCTAGTTTCATCGTAATAATTCCTATATTTCGTGTACTGGTAGCTGCGACCGCATACTAGATATTGTGTTTTGGGTAGTAACAAACATCTGGTATATGGTTGCTTTAATAACCTTAAGCTTGAGTTATTCCATAGTTCTCTATTCCCCTAACTGTTCATTAGATGAGTAGCACAAAGGTCTGCGAGATCCGTTACCGTTAGGCTTGCGAGCGATGGATATTCTTTCTCTACATTAATATTATTCCCACCCTTGTGACCAATCACTAAATGCACTGTAGGGCTCTGCGGTTTAACTGAAATTGCGATTTTCATGTTACGGTTATTCTGCAAGTAACCGACCGCCGCATTTAGTTCTGGAACATACTGAGCCACACCCACCGAAACCCCACCTTCCGTTGTTTTGTCAATAACGGTATGGGATTGCAGCAGTAGTTGATTGAGTTTCTTAATTGTCGTTTCCATTGTTAAATCCTTTATTTTTACATTAACGAAAATACTCTTTAAATATCATCAGAGATGACAAGAGTATTGAATCATATAGGATGTCCGTCTAATTCATTACAGTGTTTCGCCATACCTTGACTTTTACCCCCTAAGAAACGGCACAGTAGAAAGGCCGTTATTGAGTAGCCAGTTTTTGACCTCTTCTTCGGTTAAGTGAGGCTCTACAATAGCCCAACGGAAGCCTTGTTTAGACCACTTACCGCCAGCACCTTTAAATTCAACCTCGTCAACATAAACAACCACGATTTCGTTACCATCGGCTGTTTTTTGTGGGTAGCGTTCGATCTTATCACTGGTGCGAATCGTCAAATTTTCGTTATACATATAAGTATCTGTAATCACGTTTTTTCCTCTACCTTTGGTTTTTGTACTTGGTAAATAACATTGCTATAAGTACCGCGCAAATCAACAAGCCAAGTCAAAACCAACCATTCGTTAAAAAGCTATCATTTGTACGAAACAGCATCTTATTCCCTCTAAAATTCGTCCAATCTATCTTCTGGAAGTTGAATCCTAAAATTCAGAGTCTGCCCGTTAAGGTTAAATTCCCAAACTTCTTGTGCTTCATCGTGTAAGTCCAAATCATCACAACCATAGTATGCCGTCCATTCAAAACTAGCTTGAAGGGAACCAGTTCCAACAGGGCGTCCTTCTTCTAGATGAAATGGTTCATCAAAATCAACCTGATCAACAGCAAAACTATCAGTGGCATAATTAGCTTAATCATTTAACTGTGAACAGATAGCACCAATGATAGGAAAAAAGTCAGACTCGTTATCTACAACTGTTTCTGCTACGGCATTTTTCAAATATTCTAAATCACTTTCAGGTTCAAGTTGTAATTCAAACTCAACCTCTAACCATTCCATAGAATTTAGTTGCATCACTTCCCTCAAAGATCGGTTAATTGTTTCAACTTTTTCTCAAGTACATTCTTGCTTAAAGCAAATGCGATCTTTACAACCTCATTAGGCCCAGCATCTGAGAATGACGTTTTTAACTGGTCGATTACTGTTGGCTTAGTTAAGTCGGCTGCAAATTGATGTCCATGAGCAGTGAGCCGCAAAGGTATAATACTAACTATCCATCCTGAGCCAGTTCTTCTAAAGCCAATACCGTCTTTCTTCGTAAGTGCAGACTCTAGGCAATTTTGGTCAGCTAATATCTCAAGATGAAAAACTAGTTTATCTAAGGCTTGTTCGTCGTCCTTTGGCCACAATGCTTGAAATGGTGCAACATTGAGCTTGAAGTCACTTTTTCCACTATCCAGAATTAGAGTTAAGACGTTGTTCAAATATTCATAATCAATTCTCATTAATTTTTCCTCTACTCAACTTCAACAACCGAAACTGGAATGTCATCGATAACATCTCCAATTTTCCACCCCGTTTTATCTAGGGTCTCCTGTGGAGTACCTTCTGGAACTTCAAACCAATAGCAGTAAGTCATTTCTTCATGACTACCTGTATTTGCATTAAGTTCAACGTCCATTTTATCCAATTCTTTATCCGTAATCCCCAGATATTGCGATAAAGGACTGCTTGGGTTTTTTACAAGAGTTGTAGTAAAGGTTCCTGTGGTACGCTCTTCCCGAACCGTTTTGTGGCAGTAAGGGCAATCAATAGGCTCGCGACAAGCTCCACAAACCCCACCGCCTCCAACTTCCACAACTGTAAAAAGAGCACCACAAAAAGAACATTTTTCTGCCATGATATTCCCCTTATGCTTGAACCCAAGCATAAAGCTCGGTTCCATCTATGAGTGTAACGGTCTTACTAGTGTAACCTTTAGACTTCAAGCTTAAACGTACGCTAGCATTTAAGGACTGGATATAACGATATACTGCCTTGTTTGTTCCATACTCTACACCAACCTCTTCAAGATTACGCTTTAACTCAACCCAAGGTATTTGCCTAATTTCCATTTTTATTTTCCCCTATTGCTTCACTTTGTTCTTATCTGGCAAGCCGTTCACAGCGTCTAAATCCCGCTGCTCCCCTGCCTTTGCTATACGTGATAGCTGACGTTCTGACTTACCCCAACGTTTTGCAATTTCTTCAAACTTCCAACCTTTAGCGTTTGCTATAAGTTGAAACTCTGTAGTATTTTTACCCGCCATATAGGTCTAGTACACTCCGGTTCACTTACCTGTCAAATATGTCTAGCTTGCTAATCACCACTATTTCAATTTGTGGGAGATAACAACGCCTCAAAACGTTCTAAGCTTTTGATATTACACTCTTGATTGAATTTATCTTCAAACCCTAACACTGTAATAAGATCTCGTTTAGAAGTGGATAGTAAGTAAATAGCGTCCGTGTGCTCGTTGAACATTTTTAGAAGAAACTCAATAGCATCAACTCGGTTTCGAGTGGATCTACCTTTCCATGCTGGCTCATGATGGAATAAACGATTCCTGAACTTATTTAATGCTCCCATTTTCTGAAATAGTGTATTGAGTTTAACTCTCTTCTCTCTAGCGTTCGGGAAACACTTATCCAACTGTGTTTGCCATAGGTTATGATCTCTGTTGCGAGGGTTGTTGTAGTCTCGGTGTAACATGTGAACCCAAAATCCAAACGGTAATCGAGAAACAAGATCGTTACTGGTATATCGAGCGCCTACATCCTTTAAACACTGCTGTTCTGCAAAATCGACTTGTTTTCTAGACTCTTGACTTAGAGGAATTCGCTTATACCATTCATCATCTTCAAAGCATTCTGTTGCTGATTTATGGATTGAATTTCTCAACGTCACTTCAAGTAGCTGAACTACTGAGAAAAACTGAGACATTATACTTTGCATTGCCATATAGACGGCTATTAACTCACTATCAGATTTACAGTCGAGCACCTGACGATAGGTCTCTAGTTTTTCTGTAGAAAGCCCTTGCTTGATCTCTTCCAAATCCAAATTATTTGCCCTCTGTATCAAGGTTGTGTATTATTAGACGCAACTGAGGTAAATCCTCTTGTTGTGATAGCCCTGTCCTCTTCCGCTGGAAACAGTATTGACAACAGGTAGCGAGTTTAAGAGCCACCCTTTCGAGGGTGGCTCACTTGTTTGTAGCTAATAAAAGCACACTACATACACCCGTCATATGTGTCTAGCACATTTTAAAAAGCCATATCTGCAATTGCTAGCATACTCACAGTATTTGTCTCTATAAGTCTTAACGTGGTTTCAAGGCTCTTATTACCTAACATGAAACAAGAACCTCAAACAAACGCTATCGAAAAGAACTCACGATAGAGCAACACATTGAACGACTAACCCAATTCAAATTCCTACCTGAACGCGGGGTCAAATCATGCATTCAGGGTATCCGGCCGAATTATACGACTCGCTATTAACGGACTGGCGGACGTATGAGTTTAACGTGATGACACTGGGTGGTGTGAGACGAGAAAAATTGTGGATGAATTACGAAGCCGATAGTTTGCACTGGTCAGCTTATGCAGGGGTTAACTTTACCGACCGACTACGCATTAAACGAAAAGCCCAACGATGGGCTAAAAACTACCAAGCGTTAGAGCCAAAAGAAAGACTAGCAGTGTTGGCCGCTATGATGGAAGTAGAATAGACAGATTTAACTGTGTTGGCCACGGAGCAAAAGTTAGGAAAAAACGCTCCTTTCACTTAAGACCAGGTAAGTGACACACTCTTTGAATGACTCACTTTAGTTTCTCTCAAGATATTCAACCAACTTGACGTACTCTTCTATGGTGAATGGTTCTGACGAATTTAAAACGGTTCGCCTAATGAGCTCCTTGGTCATGTTAAGAGAGCAATTGAGATATTGTTGGGTGACAAAGAGCAGTTTCGAAAAAGACGGATTATTGATCACCAATGGCTTTCTCCCTTTCATTCGAACTTCAAAACGCTCGATCACGTAATCACCCTCTCCGTCCTCGATACACACCCATTCATTTATATTCAAATTCAACTCCATTAAGATAGGTTTGTGCTGGTTGCTATATGCTTGCATGTAGAGACAGGACAAAGCCGACAAGCAATCGCGCGTCAGTTTTTACATTCAACGGTAAATTCAAAGCTTAAACGCATAGGTCCAATGAAGCTCCATTATTTTTTCCAGTCACGCCATAAACTTACGGTTTAACTGACCGTAACTGTCTGATTAATTGTTTAACTATTTTCATTTAATCATTCCTTGGTTTCCCTATCGAAAGCACCAAAAATGTTTCAGCTTACTTGATATTACTCTCGTCATGAAGAGAATCTAACTCGCTAGCAAGATCCCGGAAATAAGCCGCCCATAATTTAGTCTGCTTTTTAGACAACTTCACCTCAGCAAGTAACTCATCAATTGAAAACTTTCGTTCTGGGATATCAGGAGAAAGATAAAGAGTCAGCTTTCCCACCTTAGTCATTTCTAGATGGGGAGCCAATGGCCAAGACAAGGCTTTAGTATCGATAAAATTTCTCAGTAACATAAAAGAAGACTCCATTTTTATTATTGATTTTTTAATGCTAACAAAAGATCCCGCATCAGGATCAATTTTTAAAGAAAGTCTGATAGCGGTCAGTTAGATTGAAATCAAAAAGCTCTAGTTTTGAGACTTAGAGGGCGAAATCGAGTCGAAATAAAAACGCATCACAAGTGTTTAACATATAGCAGAAAACTGTAATTAACTTTCAGAAGGGAAATCGAGGGTATGGAAAGAGAAGAGGCTGACTTTCGAGCGGTTGTAGCTAGAGTCGTCCCCTACCGCGCAAAAGCCAGCCTAATTTTGTCAATTTAACATATGATCGATAATACGATCCAATAAACACCGTACGGTGAATAATTTATAACTCACACTCCTCTAGGTAGTTCTTGATAGTTTGTCGTCCAACGAATGCGGCAATCACTTCTTGCTGGTTAGGGCGAAAGTAGTTGCGTTCCATGAGGCTAACCAACGTATCGAGTTCTTCATTAGTCACGCTTTGGTTTAGGGTGTGAGTTATGCTACAGTTCAATTGCATCTTAATTCTCCAATGGGTTGGGCTGCTCCTTTAATGCTCGTCGGCAAACTTTCATTAAAGGATTGTACAGTTGTATAACTAGTTAGCTATACAACTGTACACTGTATAGTTGTATAGTTGTATAGTTGTATAAATTGCCACTCGCTAGTATAGCTATTTTTTATATTTTTCAATTATATAAAGCAAAGCCTCTTCTGCTAACTCTGGTTTTGACTTCCCTTTCTGCTTTTTTTGCTTATAAATGATGTCTTCAAAATCATCCCAAATATTATCATCAACAAAAATTCCTCTTGTCGTTCTTTTAGGGGTGCGAATAACTTTTTTCATTATCGGAGCATCAGGGTTTTCAGTTTTCCCTTTTAACTGATTAGATTCAGCCCTATCATCTTCTTCATTCATCCATCCAAAACGAGAATCCGACATCACTTAACCTCCACTAGTATATGGCTCATAATCTGTAAAAACTCACGGCGGCGCTCTCTTACTTTGTAAGCTCTATTCAAAGCATCATCAAAAATAGTACGATATTCACACGCCGCTCTACCAAACACGCCACTAGATGGAATAGTAAACGCTCCCCTTTTTTTCATTGCCTTTGTTACATTGACTTCCTCAGGTCGATGGCTACTAGTATCAGTTACAACTGTAATAATCGATTTCCCTACCAGTTCAGCACGTTTAAAGGCATCCATATAAGTGGCATACTGATCTCTTGCAGGTTTAAATGGCATGATTAATAAAGCCCCCTCAGGGACATCCCAATCTGCTGCTTGATGATCAAAAATCAATATATCCGCATCAGGTTTTGTTCTAGGAATTGAACTTAAAACCTCAAAAGGAAGCTTTCCTCCCTTATGATAGAGAGTAGAGGTTCCTTGTGGGTCTTGGCATATAACGAGAACTTTTTTACCTAACTCGACCGCTGCTGCTGCAAGGTTAATAGTAAGCATGGATTTACCTTGCCCCCCTTTAGGGTTCCAAACATCAATAACTTTCATAAGCGTACACCTGTACAATCAAAAACCATACAATTATACACTATACAAGTGTACAGTCAACAAATGTACAGTCATTCATTTGTACAACAATACACCTGAACACTGTTAATATGTACAACTGTACGTTCGAATAGTTGTAAGTATTTATAGGAAATACTATCTGGGGATGAGCAAAAAATCACTAAGCTAAAAGAGCCTTGTCCTCCAGGTGAGCGTTACGTTCTTGACCTACTTTCTATAATTGTAGATTATAAGTTTAGTTGAATATTGAGGTAATAAAGGCAGAGCATGGATATATCAAAAGGTGTTGTTTCTAAACTTAGAAATACTGTAGAGATCAGTAGTGGAGGTCATAACAATGGCGTCACGACTACCCATGTAACGATATTTCAAATCGATAAGCAACCAGTACAACTAAAATCTAGTGAAGCTATATTGATTGATGAAAATGATAATGTAGCAGTTGCGGGTAAGGTAAATAACGGCATCTTTAACGCCTATGCATATAAAAACAATACGACAGGTGTATCAGGTAACATCGGAATGCGGCTTCATCTCTTTTTTGGGATAGTTTTCCCTCTTGCTGGAGCGTATACAATAAATGTATTTTCAACTCCATTCTCTAGCCCTATGCCCAAACTCATTGGGGCTATCTTTATTGGAGCTGGCCTATATACGTTTTATAAAGGGATTCAAATCTCGAAAGCATCTAAGTTATTGCAATTGAAACGAAAGTCTTAGAGAAGTCCCTTTGATTTTATTCTGTGAATACAGAAAACCACGAGGGCTATTTTTGCTCACAATCAGCCCCAATACAACAATGAACCCTAAGTCGATTCAGTCCGTCAAAATTCTAGGTGATCACTGGCTCAAAATAGCGAGATGGAAACATTTCGCTATTTTTACAACCCAACTACGCTACACTGTAACATAATCGATATTCAGCAATTCCATATCAACTCTTCTTCTTCTTCTTTTGCTCAAGATCTGCGCAGATAAAATTAAATCCGCTGCCCTGTCACTTTTCAATTTCATGAGTCGCTATGCGACGAGTACCAGAACGCGCTCGCGTAGCGAGTAAGACACTTTCCAACCACTCCAGATGGAGCTTAATGTATCGATGAAGGTAACGGGTACGGAAATTGCCCTTCGCCTTGGTAGAATGCGCGAGCGAAGCGAGTAAGAGGTGCGTTGTTGGTTGATGTGACTCGTGTTTATTGTGGTGGTTCCACGAGACTCTACGTATATGCTCAAAAGTTTCCTGTCGAATGACAAAAGAAAGATCCAGCGCAGCCAGCGATGGCGTTGTTCTTTTTTAGTTCAGTTAAGCTTAATGCTGGCTGTGGGTATCATGGAGCGAAGCGACGGCTGTTGTAGGATCGATCAAGTTGGACTTGGGTATGTAACTGACGCGCTATCGCTTGTCGGCTTCACACCGGCTCTACATACAAGTATGTAGCAGTCAGCGTGAACCTTAACTTTCTATCTAATGTTTACTTAAATATTTATTTATATACGAAGTTTAACTACGGAGTACACATAACCGCAGTCCATTTTTTAGAGCCATCTTTGTGCTCTTTTCTTACACGCTTTTATTGCACTCCCTTTTGAAATTGACATAAAAAAGCGACTCAGAACGATCGGGAGGGGAGGGGGCTCAGGGTTAGACTCTGGTAAATACGAAGAATATTGGTGGATCTTTAACCAAAAATAGGCTTCGAACGTGCAAAAGCCTCCGCCGTTAAGCGGATACTTCTCTATAGCTAGTGCGGGGAAGGGGAGTAGTGAGGCGTTGCTGTGAACAGGTTAGCCACGTTCTTAGCAAAATCATTACAGCGCGTCGCGTTGTAGATCTCCTGAATACCAGAAGCAATGGTGCGGAAGTTTAGCCAGTCAAAACGCAAGCCTTTCTTTTCCATACGTTTGCGAGAGGCAATAATCAACTCACAAATATTAGGATAGCGCACCACTTTAATGTCTCTAAAGAAGGCTTCTGTAAATTGCTTATAAGCGGCTGCGCTGCGCACTGTACCTTCGGCATCATCGACGCACACATTAATGCGCTCACTGTACAAGTAAGTCGCACGTTGCAAGTATCGAATCACCTTAGCGAACGACTTCGGCGAAATATATTCGCCCCACCGTAGCGCGTAGTCTTCCTGCAGCTGATCATAGCTGATGGTTTTCAAACCGGCTTCCGTCGGCACACCGATACGGCCACCAATCAAATCCGTGTTCGGTAAGATACAAGCTAAAACTTTGGCGATCAGTGTTCGGCACTGGATGTTATTGATCGCCGCGCCGCCCCAAGCGAATAGGGCAGGGAAGCGCTGGGGATTATGGATAAACTCTTGGCACGCTTTCAAGATAAAAGCGTACTCGTGGGGAAGATTGACCACCTCACCACTACGAAGCAGACGTTGAGCCTTAAAACCGATCGCGTAATCGTCCTGGTTAAGTTCAACCTCGTGTTGAGCTGACTTAGGATTGAGCACTTCATGGTGCATCTCAATGAGTTCACGCTTACGTGCTTTACGCATCAAACGATACGCTTTGTCGTATTGGGATTTGGCTAACGCTGGCGCAAGGTTATCTGCAAACATGAGACTCGCCCTCTAAGCCATAACCGAGCCAGATCAAAGTGTGAGGATCTGATTCTAATGCGGTTACTACTGAGGTTTTGAGTCTGAGGGTCGCTTGCCATAGGCAAGACACAATGGGATTCTTCATATTTTGATTCCGATAGTTTTTGGGTTGTTTGGATTGAGAGTCCAAACAATGAGCTTTCAATTTACACAAGATCGCTAGAAAGATCAAATGCTTAAAT
Source organism: Vibrio tasmaniensis (assembly GCF_024347635.1). NCBI lineage: Bacteria > Pseudomonadati > Pseudomonadota > Gammaproteobacteria > Vibrionales > Vibrionaceae > Vibrio > Vibrio tasmaniensis. Next base: position 67,829 of record NZ_AP025513.1, on the reverse strand, counting down.
TTCAGGCACAAAAAAGCCGTTCACTATCGGGAGAACGGCTGCTTTGCGAATGCTATCTAGTTAGGATCTCACCCCTAACACACTCTCAATTCTTAAAAAATACACTACATAGAAAACTATGTAGTAGCGTGCTATGTAATGCACTTTTCACTCTAAGAATCTAAGCAAAGTATAGCGCACTTACTTTATGAGTCTCAAGTCTTAAATCACACTTTCACAAAATCGTTTTACATAATGGACATTATACGTAGTTATATCAATAACTTACATGCCTTCATTATAATCTGTGATATCTAATCACATATTATACTTTATTTATATAAACTTGATAGTCCTTATATTTATTTAATCGCTTAATTCTTAGCCATGTCCTCACCACTTATCTAATTTTCCCCTTATTTTTCAACAACTTAAAATCATGCGCATTATGTCCATTATGTAAAATAAAGAAAAAAGTGAAACCGTTTTGAATAAGAAATTATCCGATTTAAAAGGTACGCACGTCAACGTGAAGCTCTCAGGCAAACATAACCAAATTCTAGATAGCTCAACGGCTCACAATAGCCGTACAAAACGCGCGGAAGCGCAAGCACGACTAGAGCATCACCTTGAGCTGTTCGGTGTGAACTGGGAAGTACCCAAAGATAAACCGTAATTTTTTCAAAAAAAAGATCCCCGAATGGGATCGCGAACATCAAAACGATGGTCAACTCGCTCTTTAACAACTTGCGCCATGAACGACTTCACACGGAACTTGTTTTTGTGTGGGTCACTCCGAGCAAACCAGTGACGGAGGACAGGAATTCACTGAAACAGACCTTATTGACCGCTACGGCGACCGGATGCATGACCTATAGATAATGGAAGGGCATAAGCTGGTATGGCTGAACTGTGTGAATGACCCGAAATGTGAATAAGCCCCGCCTATTGTCTCGGCGGTCAGGTAGAGACAATCTCCAAAGCCTATTTCTACAGTGGGCTTTGGAGAGAACCAAGATAAACCACGAAAAGGAGCAGCCCCATGAAATCAAAAATGACCGCCATTCAAGAGCTTAAGTTTTGGGTTGATGTCATCGAGCAAGCCGCTATCCCGGCCAACGGGAAGCGTTTAACATCAGACGAGCAAGCCGCGTTATCCCAAACGTATCGTGCTCTCGCACAAACCGCGCTCTACACCGCGGACAAAATGGAGAGCTCAGCGATACAAGGGTAGACAATATCAACTGAGCAATCACCCCACGTCCCGCTTTTCCATTCACTCGCTTTTGGCTGCAATAACGAGGCGAAGCCTCTTGTTGAGACAAAAGGAGTACCGCGTCAGCGGATAGGGTAAACACTTTTCAATGCTCACTGACCAGACATAGGTTTTGCCCCTGAAAACGGCATAGAAAACCGTCTGTTCACAGTCAAACTGTGAGTGATGCCACCACTTAAAAAACACTGAACTCACTGGGGAGTCAGTCTTGTTAGCGTCTCGCGCAGTCTATTGGCAGTAGGCTCAAAAAGAGCAAGCGTCCCATCCAAAATACTCTGTCTCCTATCGACCGTCAGTGAGCATTGAAAAGCGAAACCACGCCTTCTTGTCTATCCGGCAAGAAGATAACCAATAGAGGGGGAAACCCCTCCTTGACTCCACCATTAACACCCACTCGATAATTTTATCACTCAATAAGGAAACTCATTATGAAAACATGCACCCAACGCGCCCTCATGGTCGGTATTGGCGTTGCTGTCTCGACACTTTTTATCACTCAGCCCGCTCTGGCCGCTGATATCTTCGCGTCAGGTAAACAGGCGATGAAAGACACCGCTGGCAAAGGCTCTGCGGTTGAAACCGCCATGCTAGGAACCGGATTGGCGGGCGCGGTCATTACCGGATTGATGAGCCGTAACTGGTTTGCCGCCGTGGGCGGATTCATCGGTGGCTCAGTCTTGTGGAACGTGGGCGCGCCCCTTGTCGGCTTAGGCTAAGGCGCCGCCATGGAAGACCCTCATCAGTTTTTCTCTATCCCAAAACACATGAACAAAGGTCGCCGCTGGCTCGGCTTCCCTGTTGATGAAATCGCGCCAGCCTTCTTTATTTTCGGCCTCTCATTTTGGCTGAAACACGAAATGATAGGGCTGACGTTATCGATGGCTTGGTTTGGGGGGTTGCGTTACATCAAAGCGCAATACGGTGACAACATCATTACCCTGTCACTTTATTGGTGGGGGGCTTCCTTCATCAAGTCCACCCTTTTTAAGCGCACGCCCTCAGCCTGTCGCCGTTACTGGATTTTTTAAGGAGACACTTCCTCATGGACCCGTTTGTCAAACGGGATAAGCTGGCCGTCAAAAGCCTCCTCAATCTTTTTTTGAGTGCAGGCTTTCTTGTCATGCTTATCACGAACCTGGTGTTGGGTTACACCAGTTATCAAGCCCTGACCCACCAAAGCCGAACCTTAGTCCCCCCGACACTCTCTCAAGCCTTTACCATTTCAGACGGCGCGGTCGATGAGCCTTACCTTCAACAAATGGCTGATTACCTCCTCCACCTGAAACTCAACATTACGCCAGCCAGCGTTGGCCGTCAGTTTGGCTTGTTGCTTGACTATGTTGATGAAACCAGTTGGCACAGCGTACAACCTAAGCTGCTTCGTGAAGCCACGGTGATTAAAAAAGACAACATCAGCAGTCAATTTGCGGTCGAGGACGTCCGTATCTCCCTCGATACCCTCCAAGTACAGCTCTACGGCACACTCCAAAAGCACGTCGGCCAACGCGCCCTAGAGCCGGAGATGAAGTGGTATCAAGTTAACTTTAGCTACGAACAAGGCTCAATAGGTTTACTCTCCATTGAAGCCGTCGAGGTCAATACCGATGAATCTTAATCAACCCTTTTTTAACCCCTCAATGCGGTGGCGCTCCCTTTGTTTATCCATGGCGCTTTTGTTGACATGGCTCATCCCCCCTTTAGCCATAGCCGACAATGCCGCCATGGTCAGTTATGAGTTTGATGAAGGCGACACCATACCCTTGGCACTCTCTTCCATTAACGTGAACCGCTTGCTGGTCAAAAACGACCGCATTCTTTCTATAGTCTGCCCGAAAGGGTTTTGCACCTCGTCAGGCAACCAAAAAGACGCATCAGGCTCCATTGCACTAAAAATCAATATCGCCTTACCGTTCACTGCGCACCTGACCACAGAGAAAGGGCGGCTGTTCGCGCTGTTCATTACGCCTAAAGCGACCCCGTCTTTGGTCACAGAGTTTGTCTGGTCACAAAGCTACAAAGAGCAGCAAAGCCCGATAGCGCTTGTAGCCGATTACCCCGCGGCCATGACCGCGCTCACCAAAGCCATGATGCGCTCTGTCCATGACGGCGCGCCCATTGCGGGCTTTAAACGCCACGACGTTGACCCTAAAACGCTGCCTAAAGATGAAGCGGCATTAGCCATCATCCCTCAAACGGTCTTCGTTGGCCGTAATTACTCTGGGGTGGTTTATCAGCTCAAAAACCAAGGCCGCAGTGACCTATCGCTGACCACCGCGCAGTTCTACAGCGACTCTGCACGCTCAGCTGCGCTCGATGCCTATCAATTAAAACCAGGGCAAACCACCACGCTCTATCTCATCACCGGAGGAGGCGCCGCTCATGTTCGATAAACAAAAGGACGCAGTTGACCGCTTTAAGAAACGCACCTTTAAAGACACCGATGGGGACTTTTAAGACGGCGGCACAGTCAATGCGGTGACAAGAAAGCGCAATCGCACCATAACGTTCACGGTGTTGCTGATATTGGCCGCCATCGCATTCGTGGTCTGGCGATTCACGCAGCCTCCCCAAGCACCAAGCAACGTCAATCAAGACGTTGGCTTTGGCGCTATCGTCACCGACGATTTCACCGACAAGGACAACCAATCGGCCCTGACGTTTCAGCAAGATAAAATCAACCAAATCGAGCAAAGCTTAGTCAAGTTTGAGGGGACATTGAGCCGCTTTGGACAGAGCTTAACCTCTGAGTTAGAAAACATAAAAAAAGCCAATGAGCGTGATAATGCGTCACAACTGACAGAGCTTGAGCAAAAGATGCAACAAAAGCTCGATGAAGTGGACGCACTCAAAGTTCAGCTTGAGACGCAATTAGCCTCAGCCCTCAATACAGGCGACTCTTCCACTCAGCACAAGGGAGACAGTCAACAAGGCGGCACGTTTGGTCAATACAAATTGCCCCCAAGACCAGCGATGAATGGCAACATTGAAACCGCTAAGGTCAATGAGTTTCAGTATCAACAACAAGATGATGTGGCTTTTGGTGGGGATGCCTTTGATAGCTTTGAGTTTCATTGGCAAGCCAGTATCGAGGAGAAACAATCTCGCCGCACGACCGATAACTACGTACCAACCGGCACTTTTGTCACCGCAGTGATTACTGGAGGTGCGGATGCGAATGCGGGTGTGTCTGGACAAGGCGATACCTCCCCGATTGTCTTTCAAACCGTCAATCAAGGAATATTACCCAACGGTCAGCCCTCTAAACTCAAGGACTGCACCATCACAGGCGCGGTCTACGGGGAAATTTCATCCAGTCGCGGCGTGGCGCGCACCAACAGAATGAGCTGCATACAACCTAATGGGGATATCCTTGATATCCCCGTCAATGCGACCGTGTTTAACTTTGGGCGCAATGGCATTCGCGGCACAACCATCTTGAAAAACGGGAAAATCGTTCAAATGGCGGGCATTGCTGGAATATTGCAAGGCGTTGGGGATGCCGGTAAAGCGCTCGCCCAAACCACAACACCGACCGCGCTTGGTCCAAGTACCAGTGTTAACACCGACAAGATAGGGTTAAACCTGCTGGGCGGCGCCACCGAAAGCGTTGGCAGCAAGTTAGCGGACTACTACATCAAACTGGCGGAGCTCTACCACCCCATCGTGGAAGTCAACCCTGGCGCCATCGTCAATATTGTCTTTTTGGAAGGCTTTCCCTTAGACCCGCTACTGGCCGATGAATACGAAGCGCGCATTAATGAGCAGCGTGAGCACGTATCGAGCTCTAACCAGATACTCGATGTTATTACCAATGCTCCCGCCCTTCCACCCACCACTCAAACCGCCCCTATCAACCCATTAGCGCAAAAAATCACCCAACAAGGGTTAAGCAGCGTGGGCTTTGGGCGTGAGGAATAACCATGAATAGACAGTTTTTGTTTTCACTATCGATACTCCTAGGTCTGACCGGATGCAGCGCGGGCTTTGAGAGCGAATACAGTTGCGATAAGGTCGGCGGCGTTTCCGGATGCGTCACCATGAACGAGGTTCGAGACAACGTCTACGGCTATACCGGTGACAGCGGCATACCCACGGTTTCCCCTCAATCGCGTCTTGCCCCACCTTCCGCCTTTACCTTACTGCCAAGGCGCAATCGAGAGGGGGAGCCTGAGCGAAGCCAAGAAGACGTTAAAAAGCTCACCGTCTTCCCTTTCATCGACAAAGACAATCACTACATCGATACGATGGATGTTTACTTTGTCTTAGACGATAGTCGTTGGTCTGGGCGCCCTGCCCGCGAGATTTGGAAGGATTAACCATGATAAGAACACTCAAAAAAGTATTCATTGCCTTCTTAGTGTTATGGGGCGTATTCCTGAGCAGCGCCCTAGCACAAGTGGCGCAGTTCATCACCTCACACGATGACGCCAGAGACCAGGTTGTGGCGCGCTACATCGAGTCTCAGCCCGCCTTAGATACGCGCGTTATCCATCAAGCCGTCCAAGATTGCATGGCACCCCCTGAGATTAAAAATGAAGAAGAGGGCGTCCCCCTTCCCTCCCCAATCAAACCAAACCCATACCCCTGCTTGCAACAAAAGGGGCATCCTGAGCTTGCTCGCCGTCTCCAACTCAGTGATGAAGCGATGCAAAGTGTCAGCTGGCCATTGTCTGTGTTTTGGTAAAATAGAAAAGGAATACCCATGTTTTCTACCTCACGAAGTGGCTTGTCCGCCTTGTTCCAAGATGCCAAGCAAGCCCAAAACCACCTTCACCATGAATTACCGTATCGAGACTACGATCCCATTGAGCAAGTCTTTGATAACGTTCACTCACGCGGCTTTGGTTTTAAAATCAGCGTCCTTGGGGGCGCAAACGACGATTTGATTCAGTCATTAAGCCACCTCATGGGGGACTTGCCCGATGGGGATAAATGGGACTATCAAGTACAGCTGTTTGGTCATAACCGTGTCGCGCACTACTTAGAAGGCAATCAAGCGCTACTCAGTCAGCGAGGCGGTATCTGCCAGAAGATGGCCAACGATGACGCCATTTACGCCCACTACGCCGCGCAGCACGGTTATCTGCACAGACAAAAAAACAATCGCTTTGATTTGCGCGACTACGACGCGTTCTTTTTTGTCTCCACCACGGAAAAAGACCCGCAAGAGCTGCTGGATGCGCGAATGACGCTAGAGACAGGACTCGCGCAGCTGGGGTTTGATTTACTGCCCGTAACACCTGAGATGTTGCTCACTGGTGTGGGGGATATCTTAAACTTTGATAAGCGCCAAGACAGGCCAAAGGAAAAAAGCTACAACCCATTAGAGCCTTTGAACCTGCAAGCGTTATCTCCCGATACCGAAGCGTTAACCCATCGTGGTCATATCGCCACCCGTCATACCAATGACCAAGGGGAAGAGGTACGCACACGCTTGGTTCATTTGGGGCTTTCTCGATTGCCTGGTGATTATCGCTTGTACGCCTTACCCGAGGCTTTCTCTTCTATCCGCAACGTATCGCGTAACATCACTTGCCCGCATCGCGTGACCTTGAGTTTTCGTAACGAGCCAACCGGTAAGCAGAATGCAGATAACGATAATAAGATAAAAGACCTAACCAAGACGGTGAACAGCCAAATGGCGATACTCGCGCCCATGGCTGAAGATGAACTCAAAGAGCGTAAGGCCTTGCAAAAAGGCCTGTTGTCTAAAGAGTTTACTATCGCGTCTATGGTACTCACCGTCTCACTGCTGACCGACAAAACCCGTCAGAAAAAAGACACTCAAGCGGCGAAGGAGTCATTTGGCAATGCAGGTCTTGATATCATTCCACTGAAAATGAATCAACCCCAAGCGCTGCTCTCCACCTTGCCTTTTATGATGAGTGAAGGGTTATGGGGCGATTGCAAAAAAGCCGGCCGCGTTCGCACGTTTAAAAGTTCTAATTTAGTGAATCTCTTTCCGCTTATCATGGACTTTAGCCAGCTCAAAGGGGGCGTACTCCTACCCACGATGCGCCAACAAATCTCGTTCTTTAACCCTTTCACCTGTGGCAGTGATAACCAAAACATCGCCCTGACGGGAGGCTCAGGCGCTGGGAAAAGCTTTCTGGTTCAAGAAATCGCGGAAACGGTGTACGCCATGGGCGGTAAAGTGTGGATCCTCGATAAAGGCGCCAGCTACAAAAAATTGACGCTCAGCCTTGGGGGAACCTACATGACCCACGCTAATATCTTCTTAAACCCGTTCACCCATTTAGGCGCCATGCAAAATGCGGAGTTTGAGTTTGTGGACGATGACGGTAGACCCGTTGACCCCATGATGGAAGCGCTCGATAACATCACCGCGTTGTTCGCCACCATTGCGTCGCCCTACACGCCACTGACGGCCTTTCAACAAAGCGTACTCGGCGATGCGATAGTGACGGCGTGGGAATCTAAAGGCAATCAAGCCTTAGTGGATGATGTCAGAGACGCCTTGATTGAGATTGCGGGAGAGGAAGGCGACCGACGCATCAAAGACATTGCGGTGCAACTGAAAAAGTTCTGCACCGATGGTATGTATAAAGACGTGTTTAACAAGCCCTCCATGCTCGACCCAAACGTTGAATTTACGACGTTGGAGTTGGATGGGTTCCCGCCTGCGGTGCTTAGACCGGTCATTTTTGCGCTGATGGTGTCGATTAACCAGCAGATGTACCTTTCAGGCTCTCGCTCTACGCCTAAGATGTGCATCATCGAAGAGGCCTGGAGCCTGCTTTCTGGGGCGAACGAGCAAGCGAGGGAGTTCATCAACACCGGCTATCGCACCGCCCGCAAGTTCGGCGGCGCTTTTTGCACGGTGACTCAAGGGATTGAGGATTTCTTTAGCAGCGAGGAAGCCAAAGCCTGCTACAACAACTCCGATATCCACATCATTCTTCGTCAAGGCGAAGGGTTTGATAAATACCTAGCCCAAAACCCCGATGCCTTCTCACCGTTTGAGCAGCGCATCATTAAAAGCTTCGCCCCCTCTGCAGAAGCCGGATACAGCAGCGCGCGTATCAAGGCAGGCGGCCATGTCACCTACCACCGCTTTTTCGCCTCTCCGGTGAAACGCGCCATGTTCTCAACCGAGCCAAAGGAGTTTGAGTATTGTGAAAATCTCTATAAACAAGGTCAATCGCTGGAGCGCGCCATTGAGCAAACCTCCATGCACTTTTATGGCAAAGAAATTGACGCCTTTAATCAAGCCATTGGGGCAAGCGCTTAAATCACCGCTTTTGCTTTTGGTGGCAGGGCTTGCCGCAACCAGTGCCGATGGAAAGCACCTAGGGCAAGTCGCCCCGGTCTTCCCTATCGGTGAAATCGACATGCTGGAGTGGATACATCAGAGACTGAAAGGGTTTGAGGCCAGTGGCCAATTGGCGGACATGCAAAACGAGTTCACGGAGCGCGTACAACAAAGCATTGAAAATCCACCGCCCGTTGAAGGGTTAACCACCACAACCAGCCCCCGCACCTTTTACGTTGACCCAAGCATCACTATCCCTAAAGACATCATCGCCCCCACGACGGGGGCAGTGATAGCCAAGGCGGGTACTAGGGTGAACCCCTTTGACAGTCGCACTTGGCCAAAGGTCGGCGGTCAAGACGTTCTACCACAATTTGAACTCAGTAAGGTGCTGGTCTTTTTGGATGCCAGAGACGCGCAGCAACGAAGGTTTGCCAGCGAGTATCAAAACGCCAAGCCAATCAAGTGGATACTGACGGGAGGCAGCCCGAATAAAATGGCGACCTTATTGGATGCAAGAATGTATTTTTCGCAGCAAGGCCACTTAACCCAATCGCTTAACATCACTCACGTCCCTGCCATTGCCTACCAATACGGTACGCGCTGGCGCATCGATGAGGTGAACGTATCAGGCTTGCAACCCTTGGAGATAGAGTAATGGCAACCCAAAAACGATGGAAAGGATTTTGCTGTGACATGGTATTCATGTTGATTGAATTGCTCAACAACATAAAGGCGTTATTGTTTGAATTTCTGATAGCCCCCATCATTCAATACAGACAGCCTTACCATGTTATAGACAAGCACATCAAAGCCGCCGTCCAGCAATTAAACGCCATTGATGGCGTTGAAACTATCGCTTCTTGCCATGGTCACTTGTACGGGCACATTGAACCCCCCTATGTCTACTTTAAAGCACCTGTACACATAGCCATTCATCTGCATCAACACCTTTGGTGTATGGCTCAATTTAAGGCTATTCCCTGGGTGATTGAAGGGAAATTCAACCAAGAATGTGAGTTATGCTTTCGGCTGACAAGCCCACCTTACGATAAAGCCTACCACTACTTTTTCTCACGCCTCTGGCGATACGGATACCAAAGACGTGAGCTTGAGCAATCCATGCGTGAGCTAGCCTATGAAATTGAAGTCGCCAGCCGCTCTCTTAAGAGCAAAATAAACGAAAACGCCAATAGCAACTCAAGAACGCCCGCGCTAACGCATCGATGATATCGTTCTCTTGTGCCGTTCTCATTGACTTACTACCTTGGGTATCATCGTGAGAAAGCCGATAAAGAACTTGCGCAGTTAGCCCAACTCCTCTCAACGATAGGGGAAATCAAAGTAACCTAACAACGTCACTTTGGATAATGAGCGTCTTCTTGATCATGCTTCCATCGTCACTTCTTTTTCTATTCACCAAGCTCGCTTTTGGCTGCGATAACGAGGCGAAGCCTCTTGTCGAGACAAAAGGAGCACCACGCCACGCGTGGAAAAAGGACACCGCCATGACGCAACGATACTTTCGTTTACTGCTGTACTGCCTGTTAATTTTTATTGCGCCATCCACCCTAGCCGCCAGCGCAGCCTGTAAAAGCCGTTTTATTAACCCCATCACCGATATTTGTTGGGATTGCTTGTTCCCGATGACCATAGGCTCAGCCACGGTCATGCCGTCCAAATATCCAGACACCAACAACCCCACAATGCCCATTTCTTATTGCCCAAAACCGCCACCTATCTTTATGCAAATAGGCGTGAACATTGGCTATTGGGAGCCTTATGCCTTAACCGATATCACGCGCGTCCCTTACTGCATGGTGAACATGGGCGTGCAAATGTCAGGCGCCAACACTCAGCGTATCGGTGGGCGCGTTACCGCCAGAGAGAGTGACAGCAGTGACGGCGGCTTTTATCACGCCCATTGGTATAAGTACCCGGTCATTTATTGGCTGCAACTGATGCAATCGACCGCTTGCATGGCCACCGATGTGTTTGATGTGGCCTACATGACAGAGATTGACCCGCTTTGGGACGACGATGAGTTATCACTCATCCTCAACCCCGAAGCGTTACTGTTTGGTAATCTGGCCGCGCAGTTGGCTTGCGTGCCCGAAGCCATGTTGACCTCTGCGAACGTTGCCTTGCCTATTGATGCGCTATTTTGGTGTTTAGGCTCACAAGGCAGTGCTTATCCACTGACTGGCACCACCAACTATCGAGACACGCCCATTCAAGCGGCGACACTCTTAATGGAGAAGCTCAACTACAAGCTGCATCGACAAGGGATAATCTGGGAGACGCGCGGTGAAGACGGCGCGATTTGTTATCAATACCCCGATCCTATTTTGCCAAAATCCCGTTATCGATATCAAATGTCGGGGCCAATTCCCGATGCCGCTTGGTGTCACCCGTACACCACGACCACCACACTCTGGGAAGCCGGTCATGACAATCCAGTGACAGGGGATAATTTTGGTTTTGTACAATGGCGAAAGCGCAATTGTGTATTTTTATAAGGTGACGTGATGATGTCCACTCCTACCCACAAAAACGAGACTGACCTATTTATTGCCAGTCACCATGACTCCCTGAGCGATTTTTTAAAAACAGACCTCGCCAACAACAAGCACATTTACTGCTGTTTCCCGCTCTCGCAGTTTTGCTTCTCGTTTTGCCGCGACCTCAATGCTCGCCAGGTGAAGTCAATCAGCTTCCAAAACGCTCACACCCTCTACCCACCCTTTCAGCGGCCATCATAACGAGGTAACTATGACCCTTTTATCTTTTGAGAGCGCCTTTCGGCGCTCTTTTGTTTTTCTGTGTTGTTTCATTGCCTTACCCATCCAAGCTTACACAGAGCAAGAGCTCAAAGCCTTTGCCAAGCTTGAGCAAGACCTAGCCTCGCAGCCAGAGACAGCAAAACCATGGGACACAGACGGCATACAAAACCAAGCCCATACTTATCGAGAAGAAGCGCTGACGCTCAGCCGCAATGTTCAAGATTTGATCAAAGAAGAGAGCCTTTCTCCTTTATTGGGAATACAAAAGCCCACACGCAACCCTGACCAAGCCCCAAAAGGGGTGATGGTGTTTGTTTCACTCACCATGCCAACGACCGCGCTCAAGCAACTTTTGATGCAAAGTGAGCACTTAGGCGTGCCACTGGTGATACGCGGCGTCTTACCCCAAGGCTTTCCAGCCACGGCTAAGCGCATTGAGTCATTAATACGCTCACCCAATAAGGCGCCCATTCAAAGCGGCTTTTCAATAAGTCCCGATTGGTTTAAGCAATTTGATATTCAGCGCGTACCGGCGTTTGTTTCCGTCAAACAAGACCGCTGCTTACCCAAACAGCCTTGCAACGCCACGGACTACGATATCCTTTACGGTAATATCTCGCTCTACCAAGCTCTGGATTACCTCGCCACGGGCGATGCGCAACAAAACGTTCACCCGCTGCTGCGTACTCTCTATTCTCAATAACCCTCTATCACCACAACTTTTGATGAGGAGCTTCTTATGCGGATTTATGTCCAGGCTGTGCTCACGCTCAGTCTTTTTTCTACGCTCGCACTGGCGAACGAGCAACAGACCTTTACCGACAGCGCAAATTGGGCGAAACAAGCAGCCGGTCAAGCGCTCACACCCAATGCCCTCCCCCTCAACATCGATGACTATTGCAAAGACGCGGCGTGTCGAGAAGAGAGGCGAAACCCAAAACAATCCAAGCTATCAGACAGTGATATCAACACCCAAAAGGGGACAGAGTTTGTGACTAACGGATTGGCCCAAGACATCAACGCCAACTTCAATAAAGGGCGACCGGATGTAAAAAACGATCCGGCAATGCAATTTGCCTTACTTGGCCAAGAGAATGCGTTTGAAGTCACCCATGGCATTTCGAATGCCTACGTGGATTGTGACAACGCAACACAGTGCGTCATCGATTACATTCCCAAGCAGTGCCAAAAACCAACCTATAATTCTGTCCCTTGCACTAAAATCCCTATCTTTACCCCACACACCTCTGCTGTAATTTATAGTTGCCCATCCGGTTGGTCACGTAATGGTATGGTTTGTAAAAAAATCACTCAAGAATGTCGTTATGACTCTAGAAATTATGTTGAGCGTAGCTGTGGTGATTACTCTTTTCACTGGCAAGGCGCAGGATTTGGCTTTTGGAAAAGCGGCCATTCTCGTTATCGATCAGAACAGGCATGTGGTCGAGAGAACGGCACGGATTACCGCGAAAAGTATCAAATATGTGGACGCATTGAACACAGCCAACCCGTCAAACTTTCATGCCGATCAGGCTATACCCTTTCGGGCGGTAACTGCGTCAAAAACACACTGACTTGGAGAACACAATGCACCTTATTAAAAGAGTGCAAGGTCATCTCTCAAACTTGTGTCGAAGGCCGCTCTACTCGCACTATCAATGGCGTCCCTACCACGCTTAACTGTTGGAAATACCAGGTTAACCATCAATGTGACCGACCTGACACCTGCGCTGTGCTCCCGAAAGACTGCACGACTCAAGCTCAACATTGCAGCCTCAAACAAAACGGGGTGTGCATCGAGCATGAGGTCACGAAGAAGTGTGCTGAGAAGACCTGCAGAGCCACGAACATGCAGTGTGGTGAGCAATCTTTCTGTCTTGATGGGGAGTGCTATGTACCCGAGCCTAAACTTAACGGTAACTTTGATAAGTCCGTCGCCGCGCTAGCCGGGCTTGCCGAAGCGGTAAAAGATGTGGGCGACCCACCTAAAATATTCACGGGTAAGCCAATGAAATGCAGTAAGAAGCTCGCGGGGTTTAACGACTGTTGTAAAGACTCAGGATGGGGGCAAGGCTTAGGAGCAAAATGCAGCGAAGCGGAAGAAGCGCTCGGTGAAGCCAAAGAGAAAGGCTTAACCCTATACGTGGGGCAATACTGCGCCAAGAAAGTTCTGGGTGTCTGCACTCGTAAAAAACGCAGTTACTGCGTTTACGACAACAAGCTTGCTAAAATCATCCAAGAGCAAGGCTCTATTCAACAACTGGGTAAACGATTAGGCAGTGCCAAAAACCCCACTTGCGCCGCCATTACGCCCGAAGAGCTAGGACAAATTAACTTTGAATACATTGATTTTAAAGAGTTCTACCCAGACATGCACGACAACACCAACCTTCCCAACTTTGATGAAATCAAGAAACGCCTTCAAAGTGCCACGGGGGGATAGCAAACGATTCGAGACAAAAGGACACACACCATGACACCCAAACGTACTCACCAACTGACTCACGCCTTGCAGCAAGCCATCAGCCTAATGCACATCGCTGTGCTGATGCTTGCACTGCTGGCCTCGATTTTTACTTGCCTCTTGGCCATCCACATCACAACGCTGACACCAGAGCAATTGGACGCGATGTCTCTTGCTTCGCTTCACTCGGCCATGACAAACACTTGGCAGCTTAGCATGAACATTACGCTATACGGTCTACTATTCTATGTCGCAGTGAAAGTCATGCACTCAACGCTGCAAACACGTTTTAACGCAATGCCGACTTCCTACGTGCGAGCAGGAAACCATAAAAATCAAGATAACGAACACCCTCACAACTAAAAAGGAAATCACATGAAAAACTTTATCCAGCGCCACCGCTCCACACTATCACTACTTGTTAACCACCTCATTCAAACGCCCGCGGTATTACTGCTTGTCATCGCTGCCTATGTTTTAGCAACTGACATCCATTTTAATTACAACCAAGGATCAGTCACGGCCGTGACAGAAGCTGCGTGGCTTGGTAAAGCCGAGAAAGGGCAGATACGTATTTTTGAATGCACCGATGGAACACCGATTGATAGAGCAAGCATCGTAGGTAATGCCAACCCTTGTCCAAATTCGGAAGTAAAAACCACCTCAATAGCCGACTCTGCACGTGTGACCACACAGCGCGAAAGAGAGCAGATAGGGCTGCTTTATTTGAGTTTGGTAATTTTCAGTTTATTTGTAACCAGCTTATTTAGCGTTTGCGACCACATCAGAGCAAAGTATGGCAAGCGCTCAAGACAGGTGACCAATCAGTACAACAAAGGATCAACGCAACAAACTAAGACTGATGAAGACAATAAGACAATGGAGGAAGGTAAGAAGGTAGAGCAGTAAGGAAATACGCTCTTATCGCTAAGCCATGGAAATCTGGCGATAAGAGCGATTAATAAATATATCAAAATTAAGCAAACCCTCTACTTTGCAAGAACACTAGAGCAAAAAGTAAAGGGAAAAGCACCCAAACACCTGAATCGATTGCAGCCGCCCACAACTCCATAATTCAAATCTCGCTGATTAAATAAACACAATCAATATGAAGATAAAGTAGACCATGAACAATCTAGAGACTCGAAAAAGAGAATTTAATCCCAAAATAAAGGAGCAAATCTGCGGGCTTGGTGAACGACTTCGCATTGCCATTGCTCCGATGTCGCAACGAGCCTTTGCGAAAGCTTGGAAAGGTGCAGGCTCATTTGTCAGCATCAACAACTATGTAAATGGCAAAAGCACTCCTGGCATTCACGACTTAATCGCCATAGCACAACTGGCAAATGTAGATATCCTTTGGTTATTAACAGGTCAGAACTACACCGATAACCACTGGCTTCAATCCAACCAATGCGTCGAACTTTGCTTAGACGATGCGATGAGCCCAACGCTATCTATCAATACGCCGGTAGTTCTTGAAAAACTCACACCAGATAGCCACCTCCCCAACGGTATTTATTGCTTGGATAGCTCGCAAGGTCGGATATTTAGACGATTGCAGTGGGATGAAGAAAAACAAGGATTCTGGCTACTTTGCGATAACGAAAGATTCAAGCCTCAATTCTGCCAATCACCGCAAATTGTAGGAAAAGCCATAAGCGCACTGTCACCCATTACTTAAACACTCTGCCGCATTTCATCGAGGTCTATAATGATGAAAAAATCTCTGCTTTACGTCATTACCCTAACGCTGCTTGCCCCTCTGCCTTCTGCTCTCGCCAATGATGCCCCACCAGGGTGGCGATGGTACAACGAGCCAAGACCAGCACCTAAAACGCCCAAACCTAAACCGCTGCCAAGCAACACGCAAACCACAGTATCAAGCCCTAAAACCTTGTCAGCCACCGAGCAAATGGACTGGTTTCATTCGGTGCATATTGAGGCGCAAAACGACGCGGCCATTCATCCCAAAGATAAAGACAAGCTCGCGAAATTTTTAGCGTTAAATCACTTTATCACGGACCAAACCGACCAATTAGGCATGACCTTTAAAGCATTGTTGCTCGAAAGACCTGAGTTCTCTTACACCAAAGACCACCCAACAGAACAAGCCGCAAGACAGGTGTATTTAGAACTGGAAGATAAGAAGAAAACCGACGCGGTTGAAAAGATGAAACAAGACGGATGGGGGTTTTTCTTTGTCTATGAAGGTAAAGATACGCTCAGCCAGCAACTCGCCCCGTCCATTCAAGCGTTTGCTGACCAATATCATTTTGAGTTATTGGGTATCAGCAATGATGATACTTTCATCACTAACCTCAAAGAAAACCGTCATAACCAAGGTAAAGTCTCGGTGCCTTTTACACCGGCATTAATTTTGGTGCACCCAAGCACTGGAGAGATGAAGCCGCTGGCGTACGGCTGGATAAGTCAAAATGATTTAGTGGGTCGCTTTTACAACGTCGCGACCAACTTTGAGCAATCGGATTTTTAAAGTCACTCAATCCCTGCTGAACCACCCTACCGGGTTCATTATCACATTTCTGATCTCATCCATTACGTTAATTCACTCTATTTGGAGGCATCATGCCCTTTTTTCGAATATTGCTGCTTGGCTTAACTCTGTTAACCACAAGCGCGCACGCGGCCATGCAAAACCAATACGCTCTGGTGTTCTTTTTTGAAAGCACATGTCCATACTGCCACAAGGCCGCGCCTAAAATCACTCGCCTTGGCGAGCGCTTTCAATTACCGGTTTACGCCTTCTCTGTGGACGAGGTGGGGATTGCTGGCTTTGAAGTGCCTATTCCTGTCACACCAGAAATTGGTCAGACCTTTTTCCCAAGCAATGGAAAAGCCGTCATGCCCGCGACCTTTTTAATGAACGTCAACAGCCGTAAGTTCTCACGCTTAAGCATTGGGGACGTACCAGAAAGCACGCTCGCTCAAAGCATTCAGCAAGCCTTAAGCGACCCACGCGTACAGGAGGCATTACAATGAGATGCTCACTTTGCCACCACTTATCCACCATTTCGGTACATAAGTGCGTTATTCCTTTGTTTCTCATCAGCTTATCAAGCGTAAGCCACGCCGACACCAATCACTCACTGGCGCGTTTTTTTGACAACTCAGGGTACAACGCCAATGTCTCAAATCCGACCGCTTACCAAGGGCAGTCGGCAAACTACTACACCGGAGGCAGCTTGTTTGTGCGCAACAAAATTGTCGATGCACAATTGGTCAGCGCCACGGTTCCCTCCATCAGTGCAGGGTGCTCTGGCATTGATATGTTCATGGGGGGATTTTCACACATCAGCTCAGACCAACTGGTGAAACTGGGCAAAGCCATCATTCATAATGCTCCGCCCTTTATTGTCAATCTAGCCCTGCAAACCTGGGCGCCGCAGCTCAAACAAAACCTCGATAATCTGCAAGCCATTGCCGACAAATACCTCAACCAGTCGGTGAACTCTTGCGAAGCCGCGCAAGCCTCTATCGGTGGATTGACCGCCTTTGCTGCCCCGGCCACCAAAAAGCACGTCTGCGCAACGCTCGGCACACAAAACAACGCATTCTCGGATTGGGTTGAAGCGCAGCATGAATGCGGCTCAGGAGGCAAAGCCGCCGGTCAGCTCGCCAACGCCAAGAATGATTCTGCACTGAAAGACATCACTCAAACCCATCATAACGTGGTGTGGTCTGCGATTATGAACAACGCTTTTTTGTCAGCCGACAAAAATCTGGCGCAGTTTATGATGAGCTTGTCAGGGACTTACGTGTACGATGCTAACGGTAACCCTCGTTACTACCCTAGCCTTTTGACCGACAACAATAACCTCGTCAATGTCTTGCTCGAAGGGGGTAAAGCTGACGTGTATCAGTGCCGCAACACAGACCCCAAGGCGTGCATTACCATCACCAAGCGCAATCACTTATCCATCACTCAAACGAACGGCATACAAAACCAGATACGCACACAACTGGAATCGATACTGCAAAAGATAGCCATCGACCAAAAACTCACGGTGTAGTGGCATAGTTAATTTGGCCACCTGATTAAGAGGTGATGTATGATCATCTCGATACTAAAACAGGTGACATTATGACTAAGCGTGAAAGACGCACTTTTAACCCAGAATTTAAACTTGAATGCGCTCAGCTAGTGCTTGACCAGGGACGTTCCTATAAAGAAACCTGCGAAGCAATGGGGATTGGAAAAACTACGTTAGAAAGCTGGGTAAGGCAACTCAAAGCTGAAAGAGCTGGTAAGACACCAAATTCATCACCACTCACTCCAGAGCAAAGAGAAATTCGTGACCTTAAAAAGAAAATCAAACGCATTGAAGAAGAAAAGGAAATTCTAAAAAAGGCTACGGCTCTCTTGATGTCAGACTCCCTGAACGGTTCTCGATGATCGAGAAACTCAAGAAGAGTTATGCTGTGAAACGGCTTTGCGAAGTGTTCGGGGTTCATCGCAGTAGTTATCGTTATTGGGCAAATAGAGATAAATCTCTGTCGTCAGAGCATGTGCTTGTTCGTGCCGAAGTTCGCCGATCTTATGAGCTGAGCAATGGTTCCGCTGGAGCGAGAACCATTGCTGACATAGTCACAGCAAGAGGTATTCGACTTAGCCGTTACCGAGCAAGTAAGTTCATGAAAGAACTAGACTTAGTCAGTTGCCAGCTAGCAAAACATACGTACAAAAAAACACAGCAGGAACATGTTCATATACCTAACCGGTTAAATCGTCAGTTCGCGGTGACTGAGCCGAATCAAGTCTGGTGTGGCGATGTGACTTATATCTGGACGGGGGAGAGATGGTCTTATCTAGCCGTTGTTATTGACTTGTTCGCACGAAAAGTCATCGGTTGGGCAATGTCTAACTCACCAGATAGTGTATTGACTGGCAAGGCGCTGACCATGGCCAATGAGAGCCGCGGAAGGCCGTCTGGTGTAATGTTCCACTCGGATCAAGGTTGCCACTATACGAGTAAAAAATATCGTCAGTTGCTATGGAGATATCGAATCACTCAAAGTATGAGTCGTCGAGGGAACTGTTGGGATAATAGTCCTATGGAGCGAGTGTTCAGAAGTTTAAAAACGGAATGGGTACCAAAGAATGGCTATAGAAGTTTTACAGAGGCACAGAAAGCAATAACGGATTATTTGGTTGGTTATTACAACCAGCATCGTCCACATCAATACAATGGTGGATTAACACCAAATGAGTCGGAACGACAGTTTTGGTTCCCTTATAAAACTGTGGCCAGTTTTACTTGACCACTACAGTATCCGAATAAGCCCATCAAACAACTCTTCAATGCCAACGATAATTGGCTGAACTATCTAAATAAGTATCGAGAAACCCTCCGAACCGTCGTCATTGAAAACGTCACCAAGATGCTCGCTTGCAGTACCGCCGCTTTTGGCTCTAAAGAGTATCGATGCTGACTGCACCCACCACAAATACATTCATCAGACGTGCAAATCTCGCTTTTGCGACAGTTGTGGCATTAAAGCCACGAAGCGGTGGATACGAAAGCAACAACATGTCTTTCCTGAGTGTGAGTATCAACACGTAACGTTGACGCTCCCACACACATTGTGGCCAATCTTTCGGGATAATCGTTTTCTTCTCAATCATCTCTTTAGTTGGGCAGCCAAAATCTTCTTAAGATGGGCAAAGCATCTGGATATCGATATTGGCGTGTTCTGTGCACTTCATACCTACGGGAGAAAATTGAATTGGAATGTGCACATCCACTTATCTGTCACGCGCGGAGGCTTATGTAAGAGGACAGGCCTGTGGAAGCCCATTTTCTTTAAAGCTAAGACCACTGAGAAGTGTTGGCGTACCGCCATCACTCAACTTCTCGGCTCCCATTACTCAGAGTTAGATTTGACTGGAGAGGGCTGCCCTTTTATTCGTCATGAGCAAGATTGGTCACGATTTCTAACCAGCCAATATTGTCGTCGATGGAAGCTGTACTTTGCAAAGAAAACGGCCAACGTTACGCCCACCATGACATACCTCGGCCGCTACCTAAAACGCCCCCCATATCGGCGTCGCGTTTACGACATAACTTCCTCAAAATGATTCAATACTTTGGTTTTCTATCGAACCGACGTCGTGGTGAGATGATCCCTAAGGTCTACGATGCCTTGGGCATCGCCCCTAAAGACTCACCTGAAATGCCCGGTTACGCCGCCATGCTGAAAGGGTATGTGAAGGTTGACCCGTTTGAGTGCATTCTTTGTGGGCACCGTTTAACGTTTCTTCGTTTTAGGGCTGGAGAGGCGCTGTCGGAGTTGGTCCATCATGCGATGGCTCAAGCCCAAATCAGGTCAATTTAGGCATTTCGCAGGATGAGTGTATCTGAAATAGCGAAAACAGCGTGCAAGTGTTCAATTAACACCCGTGTTTAGATTGTAGAGCAGAAGTTAGGTCTGTCCGGGACTCATTCTGACGTGAGTTAGGCCGCGATTGTTCAGGTAAGGAAACATTGAGATTCCTTACCTTCCAGGTTAACCCACAAAACTGTGGGGAAGATCATTAATTTCAATTAGAAATATATATTTTTTTACACTTTTTCATTAACGTCATCAATAGGCAAGCTATTGATTAGGTTAATGATGCATATATTAGCGAAGTATGTTATTCCATTTGTATTGGTCATTTGTGGGGGCTTATACTTTTTTATTGTAAAACAAACCACTACCCCGCCTCAAGTTATTAATGAAACAACGGAACATATTAAAACCTCTCCATTGATAAAGGCTCGGCCAGAGTTGATTTCCATTAGCGACTCGAACCTTCCTGATAACAGTGACTATTTACTCGATATCAATTCAAAACTACAACGCTCTAATGATATTCAAAACGACATCTCTGTCGATATAAAAAAATTCGATACAAAAGTGAAAACAATAATAAACAAATATGGCTTGGAGACGAACAATGATAAATAAATGGCTGACAGGTATCGTTACATTTGTAGCGTTTTGCTCTTTTTCTACGCAAGCCGCCAATCAGGCGCTAAGTAACGATTATGGAGGGTATTCAGGTAACCTGTTGGGCTCCTATGAAGCTAAGCAAGGAGATTTGACCTATTCTATCCCTATCGCATTACCCCGTGGGAGTAATGGATATACACCAGACTTATCATTAACGTTTAATTCCGCCAATTCTGGTGGCCAACAATACGTAGCCAATTGGTGGTATCTTTCGGGTATATCAACCATCTCTATCTGCTTAGATAAATACAACAATAATACGCTGTGTTTAGACAATGAAAGATTGGTGAAACTATCCAACGGTCAATATGTTCCTGAAGTAAACAATCAAAATTTAGAAATAAAGGTTATCGGAGACCGTTATCTACATAGCCAGTGGAATAACTTAAAAGTAAAGCCAAGCATGGTGGTGACGAATAAAACCACAGGCGAAAAATCGTATTATGGTGGAACTAAAGCCACCAGTCGATTTGGAAAAACGGTAACGGAAACGATACATGGAGGAGGAAACCATGACCATGATAGAGAGCGGAATGTCACTAAATATTTTGCCGACTCTTTTTATATATACAAAAAAGAAGACATCAATAAAAATACCATCAATTACACTTATGACACCGTATCTCATAACCTCAGGGTTTCATCAATTGAATACTCAGGAAATGAAATTAATTTCACTTATCCTAACAATAAACTAACAAGCATTACCTACGACAATCAATACGTTAAAAGTCAATACTCGCTCAAGTACTCAGCTGATAAAAAACACATCAATCAATTAAATTATTGCGTCAATGATACCGAATGTGTCACACCGTTGAACTTCGCTTATAAAACATTCAGTGGTTCTCCTTTTTCCCAACTCAATATACTTGAAAGTTTTCAGGCTACAAATGATGACAAGTACCGGTTTGAAGGTACTTTTACTAAATATGACGGTGTAAAGAACCCTTTGGGTCAAAAGATCCGTTATAACGTATTAAGCTCTATCGAAGAAGGCGCAGGGGACGAGCAAGACACCACGAACATTTCATACACTTATTCAGGTGAAAAATACGACAGCACTCAAAAATCCTACTTGGGTTTTAAAAAAATCACAGAAAAGATCTCTGACTTAGGTTACATCGACACCATATATAATCAATCATTTCCATACTTTGGAGAGCCGACTCAGGTTACAATGAGAGATGGTAACCACTCGGTAACGGATATAACCAGCTTCACTTATGAAGACATCTCGAACAATACCAAATACCATGTAGTGAGACCCACTCAAGAGGTAACAAAATTAAGTAACGGGTCTGGCCGAGCTTTTTCTATTGAAACCACCACTCGCCTTTATGAAGATGAGAACTTAACATCGGTGGATATTCTAAGTGAGAGTGATTTTGTACAAGAAACCTATTCAACCGTCACCCTATTTTCTGATTATGACAATCACCTTCCACAAACGAAAGTTGCGAAATACTTAAAAGATGGTGCCGTCTCTAATGAGTACCGCTATACGCAAAAATTTAATGCGACCAAAAAGTTAAAAGAGAAAAAAACCTTTCATAACAACCGATTAATGAGAACGGCTCTCTTTGACTATGATAGCTCAGGGAAAAGGACAAAAGAGACGCAAAATGGCTTTACCTATACCTACGATGCGCAGGGCAACATAACCAACACACAAAGTATCTCTAGAGCCAATACGATTCAATATAGCGGTGAATACCCACAATCTACGACGGACCCATTGGGAAGAAAAGAGCACTGGAGTTATAACCAATATTGCGGCCAACCAACGGCTTATACTGATATCAACCAGCAAACCTCAACGGCTGTCTATGATGTTTTTTGTCGAAAAATCAGCTCAACCGATAATACCAACCTTAATACAACTATTCGTTATGAAGACGCTCGCGGTGATGCACGAGCTCCCCGATACGCTGTCTACAAACGGGTCAAAACCACACCTGGCATTGCAACTATTACCGAGTATATTAATGGGGTCAATAAAGTACTCAGACTCTCCACTGTTGGCTTTCATGGCGATCCGGTTATTGTCGATTATCAATACGATAGAGTTGGCCGCATCGTAAAAGAGAGCTTACCTTATTACTGGGGAGATCAGATTGGCTGGCTTGAGTATGCCTATGATGTGTTAGGTCGAAAAACACGAATCATTTCACCCATTAATACCACAACCTTTACATACACCGATAATGTGATCACGAAAACTGTCGCGGCGTTCTCGGGCGAACAAAGAGTTGAGCGCTCCTACCTTGATCCTCTAGAGCGGATCGAGACAGTTGAGCAACCTGAAGGCAGCTATGTGTCATTTCGGTTTGATGGTGAAGGCAATACCGTGATTGCCAATGCCAATGGTGAACTTACTCACATTGAATTTGGTCCCTTCGGGCAACGAACCCAGTTAAACGATCCCATTAAAGGGGTGTGGTCATTCCGTTATAACTCTTTTAATGAAGAAATATGGAAGAAAGATGCAAACGGCACCATCATTGCCAACACTTATGATGCCATAGGCCGTGTGACCGATAAGACCTATCATCATAAAGGACAAGTACTCACCGACCGATGGGAATGGGACAGCAGTGATAACGGCATCGGTGAACTGTCTAAAATCGTTGGCGATGATATCTCTAAAGCCTACCGTTATGACCGTTTTGGCCGACTCGCCACGATCACTCAATCGAGCCCTAATAAGGTGCTTCAGCGCTCGTTTGGCTATGATGGATTAGGGCGAATTGCCACCGATACAAGACCGGGCGGGTTTACCTTATTTAATGAATATAACGACAATGGGTATTTGTCGGGCGTCTACACCGCAAAAGAAAAAAGCGGAGTGTCCAATGTCGCGAGGTTAACCTCAATAAAGTCATCGTTAAACAAGCACCTTGCTGATGTAAAAAAGAAAGCGGAAGCAAACCGTCGTAGCCTTCAAGTGATATCAGAAGAGCTTGAGGTGGTAAAAGATCATTTCTACAGAGAAAAAAATACACAAATCGATATTTTTAATGATAGCTATGTTGAGGGTTTTCAAATTTATCGTGGTGAAGGTGATGTGGTTTATTACCGAGATGGCAATAGCTGGTACATCCAACATTGGAATCCCGAAGAGCGAAGTAATAACAGAGGGGACGACCGCCGCCGCCCCCTACCTGTTAATGACGAAGATTTTTTTACCTACATAGAGGTCACTAAACCTTCTGGCGTATTAAAACACATTGGTGGTGTTGAACGAACGGAAGAGCATTTAGAGTTCGATGGCATGACGGCGGCCACGGATATCTCTGATATGCGTGGAAAGAAAAATATTTTTTACCACCTTGTGGATGGGCTGCCCAATAGCGCACAACAAGAGATCAGTAATTTACAAGTGGATTTCGTCACTCATTTCCGCAATATCAAGAAAAAATCGGGCGATTATGGCGATATCATTAAAGAGATCGAGATTGTTACCGCGCAGTTAGATCGAGATATCAACCTGTTCAGTGACCAATGGAGCCGCGCACTGAAAAACAACAGCCTTGATACCTTGATAAGCGAAACCAATAAAAAATATCTATGGATAGCGAATGATTTAGATGCCGGAAATCGAATTTCCAGTTATACCACAGGAAATGGGCTGACCACGGTTAGGCAGTACAACTCGATTACTGGTAGGCTCGATAGAATACAGACTCATGGTCTCAGCTTATTAAGAGATTTAAGTTATGAGTATGATAGCTTTAATAATGTCATTTACCGCAAAGATGGGATAAACGATCTCAGTGAAGAATTTGAATATGATGGCTTAGATAGACTGACTAATGCTAAATTTTTTGACAGCAATTATAATGGATTCGACATTAACTATAGTTATGACCGAAATGGAAACTTTACAGAAGGAAATAGAAAAACTTACTCATACGGTGCGGGGGCTTACCAATTAACCAGTGTGTACTCTTCCAGCAAGGGCGATGAAAGCTACACTTACGATCATAATGGTAACATCAAAAATGCGGGCACTCGGAAAATCTACTGGGATCACACCTCGAAACCAAGCCGTATCATTGAGGGTAATAAACAGGTTAACTTCTCTTACGCTCCAGATGGGCGCCGTTATCTCAAAGAGTCAAATAATCAGACGACGGTATATTTTGACCAAATATTTGAGGAAGTCACCACAGGCTCTAAATCTGAGTCGAAACATTACATTTATGCTTATGGAAAGCTACAAGCTATCCACACAGAATCCTCCAGAGAAAACCAAACCAAGTATTTATACCGAGACGCATTAGGCTCAATAGATACCGTAGCCGATGAAATGGGACTGGTTTTAGAGCGATACAGCTATGAGCCGTTTGGAATGAGACGGGACTTATCTTCTTTGTATCATAAACCACTGACGATTTCTGAAACCAACCGTGGCTTTACAGGACATGAGCATGTCGATGAATTTGATTTGATTCACATGAATGGGCGGATTTACGACCCTGCCATTGGTCGATTTATCTCGGCTGATGGTTTCATTCAAGATCCGTACAATGCGCAAAGCTATAACCGTTACGCTTATGCCTTTAATAACCCACTTAAATACGTCGATCCAACAGGGTATATTGCGATTAAAGAGACGCCCAAAATTGACAATGATAATCGAAGAAATGCTAACAATGAGCGATTTAAAGGTGACAGAGAGCATAAGCAAAAGAGTGAGCGTGATAGCTTAACCCCAGGCGAAGAGGTAAAAGAGCCGGAGCCTGAAGAAGAAGTGAGTGGCTGGGATCGATTTTTATCTGGGCTGAATACTACATTAGATGCAGCAGGGCTTGCTCCAGGGGTAGGTATTGTTCCGGATGTACTTAGTGCTATAGTATATGTGGCTCGGGGGTTACCAGGCGAGGCCGCCTTATCAATGGCCGCTGCCACGCCAGGGGTAGGACAAGCTGTAACGGCAGGACGATACGCTAAACGTGCTGCGGCTATTGCTACAAAGAAGACAGGAAAAACGTATCAAACTTATACTAAAACAGATCCTGTAACTGGTAAAGTGTATACTGGAAGAACAAGTGGTTTCGGTACTCCAGAACAAAACATTGCTCGTCGAGATGCTAGCCACCACATGAATCAGAAAGGCTACGGCCCTGCAAGTCTTGATAAAACGTCCTTCAATAAATCAGCAATTCGGGGACGAGAACAACAAATGATAGATGCTCACGGCGGAGCTCAATCTATGGGGGGAACTTCTGGAAATAAAATCAATGGGGTATCACCGAGGAACCCTAATAAACAAAATTACCGGGATCAAGCACAAAAAGAATTTGGTGGATGATGAAAAATATAAAATACCGTATCGGTGATATTATTAAAATAACTCTAGAAGATGGTAGTCTGTGTTTCGGCCGTATTTTAGAAGAACCGCTTATAGCTTTCTACGAGGTTAAAACCGATGTTCTTCTACCAATCGACGAAATTATAAGGTCACCTGTATTATTTAAGTTATGGGTAATGAATTATGCTATCACTTCCGGACGTTGGGAAATCATAGGTAACAGAGAAATAGATAACAACTTAAAAGAGCCGGTTAGTTTCTTCAAACAAGATCCTATATCAAATGAAATTTGTTTATATTTAAACTCTGAAGAAATTCCCACAACTAGAGAGCAGTGTAAAGGCTTGGATCGGGCCGCTGTCTGGAACCCAGAACATGTTGAAGACCGTTTACGAGATCACTATTCTGGCGTCCCTAACCAATGGGTTGAATCCTTAAAGCTAAAATAAAGTTTTTGTCGCAAAGTTTTAGCTAGATGCAGAGTAAGCGTCTACGAACCGACTCATTGACTTTCTAATATCAACACAGATACCGCCAACTAAGGCGGTATCTGTCATTCTGAACGCTATTCGGGGCGGGGCGGAGGGGACTAGTCCGTTTTTGGCATGTTCCAAGGAAGAAGATGGCCATGGTCGTCCTCACTCTTCAGTTTCGGGATTTCTCGTAGCGCGTATTCGAGATACTCATACGGCTCACAGTCGTTAGTCTTCGCGGTTTCGATTAGGCTGTAAGCACAGCACTGGCGCGTGCTCCATTATGAGTCTTAGAGAACAACCAGTTTCCGTCCTACCGTGAACGGACGTACTGAACGTTCCGCTCGGTTATTATCCATGCTTAACCGGCCATCATCGATAACTCGTACTAGCTTCGACCATTGATTGAGACTGTATGTAGCTAATCGCCTCACCCAGTTTACTTTTAGGGGGCACCTGAGTGACCGATTTATCTAACCACGCCTTGAACTCATTGAGCAGAGATTGAATATTTGATTGGCGGGTAACATATCGCTCTTCTCTCGTCTTATCTTTGAGTGCTTGTTCAACACGATAGAGCTTTTGGAACCAACTGACGGCCCACTGGATTTTACCCCCTTTACCTTGCTTGCTTTTTTGGTTGGCTCTGCTCTGCCTCTATGAACTTGCGTCTTGCATGCGCCCAGCAACCCACCAACTTCGCCTCTGTCTTTTCATACGCTTTATACCCATCAACATGAATGTATCCTGTGTAATTTGACAGATACGATTGAGGGCAGTGATGCCCCCGACTCCCTTCCAGGTAGTCGAACAAGACGATACCGGGGTATTGCGCATTACCGCCCCGGTCTGGACCACACCCATACAACCAGATGTAACTTTTCTTTCATCATCGAGCACGGTCAACGTGGTCTCGTCCGCGAACAGAATATCTTGAGCAAGGAGGGTTTCTTTCAGTAAGGCGATTAACGGCTCAACCTTATCAGCGCAACGCAGTATCCACTGACTCATCGTTTTACGGTTGAGCTCTAGCTCATATTGTCTGAACAGCGATTGTTCAAGGTAAGGAATCATTGAGATTCCTTACCTTCAAGTATTACAGTGAAGCATAAAAAAACCCAATAGCGAACTATTGGGCATTTTAATGAGTATAGATTTAATAATGTCATTTATTTAAGTAACAAATTGAATTTATGCTGCTTTTAATTGATTTTCATCTTCAACGTACTCTTTCAAATGAGTAAACGCTTTTGATGCCTGACTCGCCGCCTTAAAAATGAATCGTTTATCATTTTTTAAAACCTCAAGCCAATTCGCAATGTAAGATTCATGTTGAACATCGCCTACAATCCCAAAATCTGCCATTAAAAAAGCCGACCCGAGTTCTGCAACGAGCTCCTCAAACGCGTAATCTTTATCACCGAACTTGCTTCCCTTTGTGCGATTAAGTCGAGATTTGTGTCCCGTCCAATGCGTCAATTCGTGCATCACGGTAGCGTAAAGGTTCGCGGTTGATTCAAAGCGTTCACGCTCAGGGATAACAATCTCATCCGTCGATGGTCGAAAGAAAGCTTTCTGACCGACGTAGTTGATGGTTGCTCCCGTCGCTTTAAAGAAATCCTCCACATCCTCCCTCAAATTAAGCTCACCTCTCAGAACCGTTTTAGGCTCTGGTTTGGTGATCTGTAGTGGCATAGTTAATTTGGCCACCTGATTAAGAGGTGATGTATGATCATCTCGATACTAAAACAGGTGACATTATGACTAAGCGTGAAAGACGCACTTTTAACCCAGAATTTAAACTTGAATGCGCTCAGCTAGTGCTTGACCAGGGACGTTCCTATAAAGAAACCTGCGAAGCAATGGGGATTGGAAAAACTACGTTAGAAAGCTGGGTAAGGCAACTCAAAGCTGAAAGAGCTGGTAAGACACCAAATTCATCACCACTCACTCCAGAGCAAAGAGAAATTCGTGACCTTAAAAAGAAAATCAAACGCATTGAAGAAGAAAAGGAAATTCTAAAAAAGGCTACGGCTCTCTTGATGTCAGACTCCCTGAACGGTTCTCGATGATCGAGAAACTCAAGAAGAGTTATGCTGTGAAACGGCTTTGCGAAGTGTTCGGGGTTCATCGCAGTAGTTATCGTTATTGGGCAAATAGAGATAAATCTCTGTCGTCAGAGCATGTGCTTGTTCGTGCCGAAGTTCGCCGATCTTATGAGCTGAGCAATGGTTCCGCTGGAGCGAGAACCATTGCTGACATAGTCACAGCAAGAGGTATTCGACTTAGCCGTTACCGAGCAAGTAAGTTCATGAAAGAACTAGACTTAGTCAGTTGCCAGCTAGCAAAACATACGTACAAAAAAACACAGCAGGAACATGTTCATATACCTAACCGGTTAAATCGTCAGTTCGCGGTGACTGAGCCGAATCAAGTCTGGTGTGGCGATGTGACTTATATCTGGACGGGGGAGAGATGGTCTTATCTAGCCGTTGTTATTGACTTGTTCGCACGAAAAGTCATCGGTTGGGCAATGTCTAACTCACCAGATAGTGTATTGACT
Source organism: Vibrio tasmaniensis (assembly GCF_024347635.1). Lineage (NCBI taxonomy): Bacteria > Pseudomonadati > Pseudomonadota > Gammaproteobacteria > Vibrionales > Vibrionaceae > Vibrio > Vibrio tasmaniensis. The sequence goes on along the minus strand of NZ_AP025513.1, from coordinate 38,684 downwards.
GGCAAGGCGCTGACCATGGCCAATGAGAGCCGCGGAAGGCCGTCTGGTGTAATGTTCCACTCGGATCAAGGTTGCCACTATACGAGTAAAAAATATCGTCAGTTGCTATGGAGATATCGAATCACTCAAAGTATGAGTCGTCGAGGGAACTGTTGGGATAATAGTCCTATGGAGCGAGTGTTCAGAAGTTTAAAAACGGAATGGGTACCAAAGAATGGCTATAGAAGTTTTACAGAGGCACAGAAAGCAATAACGGATTATTTGGTTGGTTATTACAACCAGCATCGTCCACATCAATACAATGGTGGATTAACACCAAATGAGTCGGAACGACAGTTTTGGTTCCCTTATAAAACTGTGGCCAGTTTTACTTGACCACTACAATCCCCTCAATCTGATCCAAGTTGAAAACAACAAACGTTTTCAACATAGGAATTGTTTCGATTTTCTCTTTACCATTCACTGTCTTTTCTTTTTCCAAAGACTTGTAAAAAGTAATATGCGTCCCCTTTTCACCTTTAATAACGTTCCCCCCAAGATCTAATGCTTGCTTGAAAGTTAGCCATTGATTCGAGCTAAATTGATTCATTTGAGCACTCATCCAAAGCAACATCACATTTATTCCTGAATACGTGTTACCTGTTGAAAAGTTATAAGGTAGACCATCGGACTGAGTCACATCCCAAGGACAAGCCCAAGGTTTCACTCCAGCCTCTAGCGCTTCGATAATTTGATTAGTCACCTCTTGATGAAAATCGCGTGGTGTTTTGCTTACTGTTTTCTTAGTAGATTTCGTCATGATTTTTCTCACTCTATGAGAAAAACTACCCCCATACGGGAGTAATTTCCCGTATGGTTGGACGTATCAATAAAAGCCCTAAGAGCTTTTACCTCAACTTCTATGATTTTTTATAAACTTAACAAGCAGTTTGATCTTCAATGCCAAGGTGTTTTTTTGTGTATGCCATATTTATATATGGCGTCCAATTAGCTTTACAAAACTCCCTAGCCGCCTCTTCTAGCGTAATCAAACCTGCGTCAAAATCTCTTTTTACAGATTCATGAAAGCCCGGTATATCAAATGCACCTTGCTTAATGGCGATTTCTTGGTTGGTTAGCATAACTGATCCTGAATTATTAGATTTATATGAATAATTCGCTGGCCAATGCCAAGCGAATGACATTAGCGCGGAGTAGCCCGCTAGGTTAAAGAATGGACGGTTCCTCTCTCAATTGCATTAACACAGTTGAGATGGCTTTTTGTTCGTCACAACCAGGTAAATGGTCTTCGATACATTTCGCGCAATTTTCACACAAACGCACCGTGGACTTATCACCCCGCTTTTTCGCATGACGAGCATATAAGCCGCATACGTGTAACGTAAAAGCCAGTGTCGCATTTTTTGTTTTGATTGGTGTGTTGAACGCTTTTACTTGCTTTTCATGGCTAGAAGTAACGCAAGTAGAACTACTTGTGTATCTAGTGAAAAGTAAGTCGATGGCACGAGTGAAATTAATGTAAGTCTGCGATATGGTCGCAAAGTACATGTCTTTCAATACGTACTCTATATCGGCATTTTTAATTGATTAGTGCATAGAAGACCTCACATTAGGGTGCGCCTAATTCGCTGGCTAATGCCATACGAAATGGCGTTAGCAGCGGTGATCCGCTATTCAGATAGGTTAGTTTACTTTATACAAGCTAAAGCGTCATTTTCAGCCAACTCAACAGAAAAGTTACAACTTTTACATTCAGCAGTAAAAACGCCACTACGACTCAAATTAATCAAAGCATCACCGCCACAAATGCAAAGGGATTTCCCGATACAGGATAAGCCATTGGATGTCATTTCCTCAAAGTTAAAAGTTAATGCATCTTGAATATCAATCGAACTTTCTATCCAAGCTTCATTAACACAACACCAAATGTAAACATCATCATACGCAAAGGAGAGATAAGCCCCTAATTTCATGTGATAATGTGTTGTTAATTTTGATGGTTTTGATTCAAATATAAAGTCTAAAGCACATGCAATTGATGAAGTGTTCATAGTCTTCCCCACATTGAATTAATAATTAAAATTGCTAATTCGTTTGGCCTAAGCCAGACAAACTGGCATAGACACGGAGTAGTTCCGCTATGAATATTGAGGTTAGTTTAGATGAACAAAGAAAAAATCTGTTCTTTAAAAAAAAGAGTAAGAACGGAAGCTAAGATAAACCACTGTAAGCGATCTAACTTACCTTCTAACTTATCAAAGCGTTTATCGACCTGGTCAAAACGCTTATTAGTATCAGACTTTAACTCTCGAACTGATTCTTTAAGATTATCAACCGATTCCTGAGTCGCGTAGTGATGCTCAAATTGCTTCATATGAAGCAATGCATCGACTAACTTATCAGCAGGAATCTGTACGGTTTCCATCTCTTTATCCATTATAGTCTCCTTACTCAGGAGAAGCGCCCATAGGGACGATTCCCTATGAGATTAAATTGGTTAGTGAACCAGATAAACTGGTTGTCGCTATAAAATAGCCCACTACATGCGATATGCAGTAAACACAGTATTACAAATGTTTAGTATTCAAGCAATAAAAGGTGCTCATCTTCATACTATTATTCATAAAAACCAGAACATAAATGTATATCATTAAATGTATACTAGATAAATACTTATAATTTATTACCACTTCCAATCATGTTTAATTGGGTTTGTTTTATGTATTCAATCAAGGTGTTATCGTCCATATCGACCAACGCCAGAACCGCAGCTCGAATAAGACTTGTATCGTTAACCGCTTTTAAGCTCCCTAAACGCTCTACCACCGCATGTGGATTTTTGGTATTTAATGAATTAGTTCGTTCGGTTAAGAGATCTCGTTCTTTTTGTAAAAATCTAACCGCTTTAGGATTAACAGCAGAAGTCGAAACCTTACCAAATAGGTTTGTTTTAACTTCACTTTTTTCCGGCATCGATGTGCTAGGTTGAAGCTCTTTTTCTAAACGGCTCTTCAAAGCTCTTTGTTTAGGTTTTAATCTATCCCCTTTTTCTTCAAGATTAATTAAATATTTCAATTGTTCTTGTGAAGATAGTGATTCAAATTCAGCACTCATTATCGATAACCTCTTTAGCAAAATTTTTGTAATACATAGCAGTAGCACTACTCGACTTGTAGACCGAGACAGGAACGTGGTCTAGTTCTGCATTCTCAAAATCAGATTGACGATGCCAAACAGTAGTTTGAGCTATATTATGTGGAAAACGTTCAGCCAAATATTCACGCCCATATGCATATGTGGACTTAACTCGTTTATCGATACCAACCGGTAAAATTAGATAATCGATCTCATCTTCATCGATAAATTTAGCATCTTGTATATGTTCAATTAGAACATCGATCCCTTCAAAGCTGCGATCTGTAAACGTTGTTGGAAAAATAAACTCATCAGCAGCTATAACCGCATTCATAGATAAAATACTAGTTTCTGGACTCGTATCAATTAACACAAAATCAAATTTGTCTTTCACTAAATCTAAATGCCTTAGCAAACGCTCTTCACGTTTCGGTAAACTAACCATATCCATGTTCAACTTAGACATAACATCTCCCCCACGAGCGGGAATAATGAACAATTTATCTTGCTCTACTCCTTTAATGAGTGCGGGATAAATAGCTTTATTTATATCAAACTTACGATCTAACAAAACATCAGCTATGTAGAACTCCGTTTTATCTCTACGATAAAAACTCGTCGCGTCCCCTTGGCCATCAAAATCAATAACCAGAACTCGCTTTCCTTTTTGCGATAGCTCATAAGCAGTATTGACTGTAGTAGTGGTTTTTTTTATACCACCTTTACGACCTGCGATTGTAATCACTCTCATAGAAACCTCGTATACTTAATCAATATCTCAATTGTTATACATTTAAAATGTATAACAATTGAGATATTTTGCAAAAATACAAACTGTATAGATGCATGATATACAACCATCTCAAACCAAGCAAGAAGTATCATTAAAATATACATCCAATGGTATACATTATAAATGTATACCATTGGATGTATACGACAATAATACTATTTATGGGGTTCCGGTGTAGAACCCCTTTATAATGCTCGCTCAGTACTTCTGGCTTTCATTAATCCACTCCAAGGCTTTTTCAAAGCCATCGGGAGCGATGTTAATAAACCAATCAAATTCCTCTTTACGCCTTTGTATCAACTCTCGTTCCTCCAGAGTTTTGCAGGATGTACGGAAGTTATTTGGATGAATGTCTTTTTTGAGGTTCATATTTACCAGAGCATTTACATCTGTAGATTTTGCTTCTTTAACTCCACCAATAAAGGCTTTAGCCAAAATAGTTAAAATCTCTTTTTGAACAGCACTAAATCTAGTCATAAGTCTTATCCATTGTTGCAATGATTAAAGAATACCACCACTATCCATTGCTGCAATGAATAAGAAGCTATTAGATGATCCGTTTTATCGGAGAACAATAGAGAAAACCGATCATCTTGAGGAGTAGGAAATTATTACTAAGCTTAACCAATCTTGATCAATGTAGTATTATTTATTTGAAAGCGTGAAACAGCTTGGTCTCTCTACCATTAAGCTGCGTAAGAACCCCATAGTTAAGAGAGTGATTATGTCGGGTGAGACCTTTCTCCAAGTCTCGGGTTACAGGGCTAGTATTATGAGAAAGCAGCTATAAAAGCTGCTTTTTTTGTATCTATGATTTAGTCATAAAAAAACCACTGTAAACATTACGGTAGATCTAATTTGTCCTGCAATAGCCATTGAAAGCGCACCAGTTCCCGTTCCAATCTGACCGACAATTACTAGCGGCCTTTCCTCGATGTGTCGTAATCCTGCCTTGAAAAGGTATGTTTTCTTTACGAATAAAAACATAGACTTACCTTTACCTGTAACCATGTCCGCTTCCCTCAAAGATCGGTTAATTGTTTCAACTTTTTCTCAAGTACATTCTTGCTTAAAGCAAATGCGATCTTTACAACCTCATTAGGCCCAGCATCTGAGAATGACGTTTTTAACTGGTTGATTACATTAGGCATTCTGAACCGTCAATGAGTTTGGGGTACATCGACATTTCAGAAACTCAATTATGCCAAGCTGCGCAACTGGCTTTATAACTCTGTTAGGTTTATGATTTTATTCATTTTCCCTTTTTGGGAAAGTAGCACTTGACTGTTTATTGTTAATTTCCCATAATGGGAAATATAGTAAAGGGGATGTATGCGAATTTTATCAAGAGCAACTTTAAGAGAGTTTTGGGAACAGCCTAATTACGCTGATTCTAAACAGCCACTAATGGCATGGTTTGACGAAGCCAAACACGCAAATTGGCAAACGCCCCAAGACATAAAGGCACTGTACCGAAATGCGTCTTTCGTTGGCAATAATCGCGTTGTGTTCAACGTTCACGGCAATAAGTATCGACTGATCACCGCGATTAATTACAAATTTTCGATGGTATATATTCGCTTTATTGGCACACATGCAGACTATGACAAAGTTGATGCGAAAACCGTTTAGAAGAGGCAGATATGCAAATTAAACCAATCAAAACAGCAGATGATAACCGCGCTGCTTTAGCGCGTATCGAGCAGCTTTGGGATGCTGAACCAAACACACTAGAGGGTGATGAGTTAGAAGTGCTTGCAACTCTAATTGAGGCATTTGAAGAAGCTAATTATCCAATTGCACCACCTGACCCAATCGAAGCAATCAAGTTCCGTATGGAGCAGCAAGGCTTAGAGGATAAAGACCTTGTACCTTTCCTTGGTCAGCGCAGCCGTGTTACGGAGATTCTGAGCCGTCAAAGACGTTTATCTATCTCAATGATTCGCAAGCTACACGATGGGCTTAGAATCCCATTGGATAGCCTTGTGAAAGAATATCAACTGATTAAGTAAAGAGGGATTTATAAAAAATGTCAAAAGATAGCAAACTCATTGAAAAGCTAGAAGAAGCTGAGAAGTTTATCAAATCTATAAAACACGGCCTTGAGCGAAAAGCAAGAGATCAAACTCAGCTTGAAGTTATCAACTCGGATGCGCAAGCACTTGTTGATGTTAGTCAAGAAATTGAAATGATCACTCAGTATCTAGAATAAGAGGGTATAGAACGTGATTACAGATACTTATATGTATAACGAGAGTTTGACGATTCGCACCAGTGATAATATCGAACGCTATCCACAAAAAACAGCCGATGGTAACGAAATCGTTGTTGTCTATGTTGACGAAGTTGAATTCAAGGGGGCTGGCGGTAAGTGGTCTAAACAAGGCTTCCGTTGGGCTATTGTAGAGCCTCACTTAACCCAAGACGAAATCAAAAACTGGCTACTCAACAACGGCCTTTCAACCGTTCCATTCATTAGGGGGTAGAATCATGATACCGCTAACACTAGAAACACGTTACGGAACAAGTGTATATCTAACTGGCTATGCGATGCAGTTTCATGGTGGTGGAATGAGTCTCGATTTGTCTCACGATGCCGATTACCAACTGAAGCGTTGGGAGGAAGATGGGCATATTATCTGTTTGCTGCAATATGATAAAACCTCGATTCATTTCACTCCAGACGAATATGAACGAGTCACAGCTTTTTTAGCAAGTGTGCCAGAAAATCAGTGGTTGAATGACAACGCTCATGACGTTGATTTAAACAAAGGAGAGTAACCGTGTCTCGACCACTACTAGACCAAGCAGTTTACAAGTTCATTGATGCCAAGTTATCTAAAGATGGCCGTATTACATCTGTAGACGTTTCTAAAGCGTTTGGTCTTGGCCGTCAAAAAGTTAGCGGTGTCTTTACTAAGTACCGCAATGACTATCCTCAAAACATGCGCCATGACGTACATGAAAAGTGCTACGTTCGAGGTAATGATTTTAACGCTGTACTACTTATCAACGTTTCACCAGAAGAATATCTAAACGCTGTCAGCGTGGTTTTCGGTGACCAGCAAGATTAGGAAGCCGCACATGGAGTGTCATATTCAGCCAGATTTTTTACTTATCTGGGATGTGGATTGGGATAAACAAGAGTTGATATTAGTTCGTTGTTGTTCTCACTCAGAACTCTTTGGATAAAATTAATCAACTCCACGCAGATAAATTTTATACGAACTAATATTTACTCAGCTCTTCCAGTTGATGCTAGCTCTTCAACCTAATACTTTATACACAGTTGTCCGACTACACCCTAACTCTTTACTGATTGCATGCTTGTTCATTCCTTGTTCTGTAAGCTCTTGAATGCGTTGGTGAAGCATCTTGTCAGGAAATCGGCCAAGGTGCCTCCCTTCAGAGCGTGCACGCTCCCTACCCTCATTACAGCGCTGTAATATTCGTTTTCTTTCCATTTCAGCAAACGCCGATATGGTCGTGTAAATGACTCGACCTACATCGCTATTAATGTCTAAATCGCCCAAATCATGAAAGACCAAACCAGCTTTCTTTTGCGCTAGTTGATCAGCAATTTGCAAAGCATCTATGGTATTTCGAGCAATGCGGTCGACTTTGGTAACATGAATAATATCTCCCTCCCTTGCAAAATCTAGCAACAGGTTAAGCTGTTTTCTATCAGAGGATTTACCGCTCGCTTGCTCTTGGTAAATTTTGTCACAACCAATACGTTTAAGCTGTTCAAGTTGAACATCGAGCGTTTGGTCTTGAGTGCTGACACGGGCATAGCCAATTTTCATGAAAAGAGCCTAAAAGTGAACATTAAGATAATCAAACATTAGTGTACATGTTCATATGTTATTTTAAAGACTAATTGGACAGTATTGAGATGGGTGAAAGATAATGTTCACAAAGTTACACCTTTATGAACAGTCGCTTGACTGAAGCGGAAACTCAAAAATTAATCATTGCAGCAATGAATAAACCAAAGTAGGCGTTGTTGCCTAAATCAGTTGAACCTTTTTCGAGTCTTGAGATCTGATCCTTTATGATGGTTAGAGCGGTGGTGACATGGGTAAGGCAAAAAAGAAGATAACTAACTGGGCGGAGTACAATAAGGCTTTGAGCAAACGGGGCTCGGTTACGCTCTGGATAGATGATACAGCCGTAGATGCATGGCGATGCAAAACCCATCATGGTAAGCGTGGTAGAGGCTTTCAGTACTCTGATACAGCGATTGAAACTGCCTTGATGATTAAAGGAGTATTCTCATTACCATTGCGTGCTCTTCAAGGTTTTATCGACTCTATCTTTGAGTTATTGGATGTTCCACTGACGTCCCCAGACTACACCTGTATCAGTAAACGCTCGAAGACAGTCCAGGTGAAATATCGTAATAAATCTAAAAGGGCTATTCGTCATATAGCCATTGAATCGACTGGTCTCAAAGTCTTTGGCGAGGGGGAGTGGAAGGTGAAGAAGCACGGTGCCGAAAAACGTAGAACATGGCGCAAGCTGCACTTAGCCGTTGATGTAGATACCCATAAAGCCATTAGTGCCGAGGTCAGCCTGGTAAATGTTGGTGATAGCGAAGTGCTGCCAACGTTACTCAACCCTTTACGTAGAAAGATCGATGCTATATCTGCCGATGTGTAGTGGCATAGTTAATTTGGCCACCTGATTAAGAGGTGATGTATGATCATCTCGATACTAAAACAGGTGACATTATGACTAAGCGTGAAAGACGCACTTTTAACCCAGAATTTAAACTTGAATGCGCTCAGCTAGTGCTTGACCAGGGACGTTCCTATAAAGAAACCTGCGAAGCAATGGGGATTGGAAAAACTACGTTAGAAAGCTGGGTAAGGCAACTCAAAGCTGAAAGAGCTGGTAAGACACCAAATTCATCACCACTCACTCCAGAGCAAAGAGAAATTCGTGACCTTAAAAAGAAAATCAAACGCATTGAAGAAGAAAAGGAAATTCTAAAAAAGGCTACGGCTCTCTTGATGTCAGACTCCCTGAACGGTTCTCGATGATCGAGAAACTCAAGAAGAGTTATGCTGTGAAACGGCTTTGCGAAGTGTTCGGGGTTCATCGCAGTAGTTATCGTTATTGGGCAAATAGAGATAAATCTCTGTCGTCAGAGCATGTGCTTGTTCGTGCCGAAGTTCGCCGATCTTATGAGCTGAGCAATGGTTCCGCTGGAGCGAGAACCATTGCTGACATAGTCACAGCAAGAGGTATTCGACTTAGCCGTTACCGAGCAAGTAAGTTCATGAAAGAACTAGACTTAGTCAGTTGCCAGCTAGCAAAACATACGTACAAAAAAACACAGCAGGAACATGTTCATATACCTAACCGGTTAAATCGTCAGTTCGCGGTGACTGAGCCGAATCAAGTCTGGTGCGGCGATGTGACTTATATCTGGGGTTGTAAGCCGGAACCCGCCAAAATTTTGCGGGGATGATCATTGCCTCGACGGGAATGTTATTCCCTCAAGTATCGTATCTAAATCAAGCTCCTTACCTTGGCTTACAAATGTGTAATGTCCATTCAAAAATATATGTTGCCATGCTACTGGTGAGATTCGACTTAGTAGCTCAAGTTCATGTTTGGTGCTTGTTTTTTCACATTTTTTCAATACTCGCGACAATAAAGCTGAGTTGTAATAAATAATTATGCTACTGAGTAAACGACCGCACTGATTACTGATTTCCAGTTCAATATCGTTACGTCCTATCAATTCTTTTTTGCCTCCAATCTGTGCTATCGCTGAACGAAGTTGATGCCAAGATTCAATGCGATTCTGAGAGCGGTGAGTGTTTTTAGCTATCTGGGGATCTCGAAGGTATTTGAGTATATAAATACTACGAATTAACTTATCAAACTCAAATAATGCTAATCTCGTCTTGTTTTCTGATGAATAGGTGCATAATTTTCGAACCAATGCACCCTGAGTAATCTCCTTCAATCCTAATGTAGCGACTATTTGATCTAGATGTGCTTTTTCATCGATGATAAGACTTTGATTTATCTGGCCTACTGGGCGAATTAAATAGTTTTTATAATGTTCAGGGTCTTCGGGGCAGTACAATTCTTTTAATATGCCCTCTACTGAAGTAAATCGCGGCTCAAACTTCAAGCCAAACCAATGAAGAATTGCGAAGTTTGCTCTATTGATGCTATGCATATCTCCAGTAATGGTTGTGGGGACAATCGTACTGGTATTTCTGTACCAAATATCAAACACATGATGTGCTTCATATTCATGAGCTCCGATCAGATAACCGTTCAATGGAATGTGATTACACAGAAGAGTATAGGCAACGACCCCTTTACCCAAACCAAAATATTTCTTTGAGGATCGAGCTTTTATTGTCGGGTGTTCTACGCCGAGTTTTTGTCCATCAACCGCTCCATACAACTCCCCAAGTTCAAGAGAATAATACGGGAAAATGGGAAGCTCTTTTATTTTTTCACTAATACTGTCACATGCTGCTTTTAATGAAGATAGCCGTAAATATTGAGCATAAGTATCCTTTAACACGTGATAAGGAATATCACTGGTTCGTGACATTGTGAGATTCCCATGATTCATTGCCTGCGCAATTATTACGGCCATTAAGTTATCTTGATTCGCGCTATTTTTCATATAAAGAGGTTGCAATGGTGTCAAAGCTGACAGGAAATGGCATTCACTATCAACAAATCTAAAAACATCCGTTAGTTCGCAAAACGGGAGTTTAGAATAAAATTCGACCACGCGATCATTCTGACCAATTGTATCGAACTTACGCCAACTGAGTTTTTGGTTTTCATGATCAAAAGCTAAATGGGTCAACTTACCTTTCTTCAACTCTTTATTGAAAGAAGTCCATTGGCTATGCAGTTCGTCAGTTAAAGCTTTTAATTGCTGAGTGATTGGAGTTCGGAGGAAAGGGATATCCATTTGAGTTAACACTTTTTCCTTTTCTTTTACCGAAACTAACTCATCGGAAAGATGACGGTGCTGTAAACTATCATCAAGATAAATGTCACCGGATTCCAATCGCTTTCTGATTTGCCGATATAACCAAAACTCGTAACGACCAGCATTAAGTTGTTCTGATTGACCATCAGAGCCTTGGTTTACCAGCCAGACCCTTAGTCTTGCTGGAAGTGTCGCACTTGGACACTCACACAATGGTCGCTGTGACAGCTGTAATTTTCTGGAAAATATATTTTTTATCCATGCCAGTGCAGCTAACCAGGGGCAATTTGGCGTAATACTTGAAAAATTCAGAGTGCAAAATAAAGGACGCAGATTACGACGAATATGTGTGACTTGAATGTCAATAGCTTCCCAACGATGAGCCATGCGGCTAAGAGGCTTTACTCGCATTCGAGTTGCAGCCTCTTGCAAGGCATCTTTAGGCATTATCTTCCAAGCTTTCTGACGCACATCACCAAACGGGATAATATCAGTTACAGTTTCATCAACAAATAGAGACAGGAGTCGACCAACTTTGTTGGTTTCTTGTTGGCGTTTTAATGCACATTCTTCAAAAGTTTTCCTTGCTTCATTTTTACAACGTTCTTCCGTCTGTTTCATGTGCCACATCATAGCACTAACGAGGTTATCTGATAGTTGTCGATAGCGAAGCCAAACATAGCACATTAGATACAGCCAAGTTTGTTCTTGCTTCAGATTACGCAAATCATAAACGGTATAAAAATTAACTAAACTAGCAAAATGCAACAAGTTTTGTTGGGAGACCCCGAGTGTAGGTAACAGCTGGCAAGCTTCTTGGTACAAGGAGGTTAGCTGACCGTGCTTATATCTCTCATTGTTCATTTGCCGCCAACGAAAGTTTTTCGCTTCCTGTTTTAAGACGGCTAAAACTGATAGCGTATCGTCTTTAACTAAAAGCGTATTCAATTCAGTTTTGGTTTTATCTGTTAGTGCCGATCTAAGAATTTTTGCTAACCTTTGCCGCTCTTTCGATAGCGCTTTGCTAATGATTTTTTGAAGTGTGGAGTATCTCGGCCGAATAATTTTCTTATCATTTAGCCAACAGATAAACTCTGTGGCTACAAATCCAGGAGTAATGTCTCGACGAACAAGTTGTGTCGCGAGTGTCTCGAGTTTTGGACTCACTGAAGCTGACCATTGACTGTAGCCAAAATACTCCGCAATCATCTGACGTTGAATATAATACTCATGTGTTGATATTGTTGTCTCTGAGAAAGATTCATTTCGGAAATAACGATGAATGACAAAATTAAAGTCACTTTCTATATCAGTAAGGGTGAAATTAAAGAAAGCGTGTTTAGCCTTAAAGTAACCAATTTGTAATATGCAATAAATTTGGGATTGTATATTTGGACGATTGCTTGCCAGTGCTAACTCTTTTGCTTGGAGAGATAAAAATTCCAGTTGTTGGCCCTCGTCAAAATCAGGCAAACTGTACAAAGCAAATTTTTCCGCATCAGTTAGGATCGAAAGCCTTTTGCTTTTATCTTTATGCTTAGAGTTCACCGTTGACCTCACATTAAATCTGTCCGTAAGAGGATCGTTGAGCGGACAGTTAATTCGACCCAGACAATGCCCCTATTTATTAAGCTGAAGTTGTCTCATATAGCTGGTACGATATCAATCTCTTTCAGCCCCCCCTAAACGTACGGTAATATGACTAAAATCAAGATTGGATATGCTCGTTGCTCTACAGAACAACAGGATTTGACTGTGCAGCAGGAAACATTGATAAAACTCGGGGTATCATCGGACAGAATTTATATAGATAAAGGGCTAAGTGGTTCAAATAGACAAAGACCAGGGCTGGAGCTGGCACTGGCCGCCGTGCGTTGTGGTGATACGCTGGTTGTTCCCAAGCTTGATCGTCTGGCGCGTTCGGTGCCCGACGCACGTGAGATTGCTGACACACTACAAAACAGAGGCGTAAAGCTGGCCTTGGGTGCCAGTATCTACGATCCGAAAGACCCAATGGGAAAAATGTTCTTCAATATACTAGCCACCTTCGCGGAATTTGAAGGCGATCTTATTCGGTTGCGAACGAAAGAAGGGATGGCAATAGCACGAGCGAAAGGGAAACTCAAAGGTAAGCAGCCAAAGCTTTCAGATAGGCAACAAAAAGAGCTATACAAAATGCATTGTACTGGTAAGTATTCTATCAGTGACCTAGCTGAACTGTTCTCAATCTCGCGCCCAACCGTCTATCGGACGTTGGCTCGCAGGCGGAAGGTTGATAACATAACTTGATATTAGATAACTAGAACAGAACAATGACAGAGATAACAGTACCGACTTTCAGTTTAAGCGATGGTTCAGATATACAAGCAAACTATCTATCTGAACTTTGGAAGAAAATAGAAAAAAATGAGCTTCGTAATGAAAAAGCTGAGCGCAAGGTCGACCTGCTTTTTTTAGAGTACAACAAAGTATTAGATCCCTATGATAAAAAGCTTGGTAGTACGCGGTGTGCTTGGGTGAAACACCTTCTTTCTTTTCTGACAGCAAAAGAATTGAAGAAAGACACCCAGAGTCGCTTAATGAAGGTAATTGAACATGAGTTGAGTGATTTTTACCAACTTCCCTTCTTTTATAACATGGACGAGGTTCATGCATTGAGTGCGGAGTACGACGCTTATCATGACAAGGTGTTTAGAAAAGAAAAGCAAAAGGCACTTGATACTGCATGCAGCGAATTTGAAAGTGCTATGAAGGCTATGTTAGGGGAAGATATAGACCTTCCTCATAAGAAAATACGTGAAACATTGGCATCGGGTAATCGATTTAACCTTGAGTCTTTGATAGATTCGATCAGTGCGGCTTTCTTTGAACACCACGCTGAAGCAACGTCTGAGTGGGAGCAACGTGAAGATGAATGGCATGACTTTGAGTTTGACTATTTTGACAGTGAAGAAGATGACGCACTAAACATTAAGGAGATGTTTAGGGGGACTCAACTCAATAAGATGTACAAGCGTATTGCTAGTGTGATTCACCCAGATAAAGAAACAGATCCGTTGAAAAAAGAAGAAAAACATCGTTTGATGCAGACTCTTGCCGTTGCCAAACGAGACAACGATGTCATGACCTTGGTTAGGATGTTTACGAAGTATGTCCCCGGTGCGGACTGCCTTCTTGATGAAACTACTCTGTTAAGAATGGAGCACCTTCTTGAAATGAGAATAAGAGAACTGAACCGTACCCACCGTGACATTTTCAATAATCAAGGCTTTAAATCTATAGTTTGGAAAGAGTTTTCAGCAACGAGTAAAAAAAAGACGCAGGCAAAAATGCAAGAGCATATTGTTATGGCTGAAGATTCGATTACGGCACTCCAAAAACGAATAGGAAAGCTTGATAGTATCAAGCAACTGAATAAGTACTTGAAATCCTTGTCCTTTCGCCCTTCATATCAATGGTATTAGAGTGTATAGGTAGATAGAAAAACTTAATTCCCATACCAATCAAATGACTCACATTCTTACAATCCTATGTCGGAAATTTCGGCGGTTCCGGCGTAGACCCCCTATATGAAATGATTTAGCAAAATTTTGGCGGGTTCCGGCTTACAACCCCTATCTGGACGGGGGAGAGATGGTCTTATCTAGCCGTTGTTATTGACTTGTTCGCACGAAAAGTCATCGGTTGGGCAATGTCTAACTCACCAGATAGTGTATTGACTGGCAAGGCGCTGACCATGGCCAATGAGAGCCGCGGAAGGCCGTCTGGTGTAATGTTCCACTCGGATCAAGGTTGCCACTATACGAGTAAAAAATATCGTCAGTTGCTATGGAGATATCGAATCACTCAAAGTATGAGTCGTCGAGGGAACTGTTGGGATAATAGTCCTATGGAGCGAGTGTTCAGAAGTTTAAAAACGGAATGGGTACCAAAGAATGGCTATAGAAGTTTTACAGAGGCACAGAAAGCAATAACGGATTATTTGGTTGGTTATTACAACCAGCATCGTCCACATCAATACAATGGTGGATTAACACCAAATGAGTCGGAACGACAGTTTTGGTTCCCTTATAAAACTGTGGCCAGTTTTACTTGACCACTACAATGGAGCATATGACACAAAAAGTTGCCACAATACTCTGAATAATAAAGGTTGTACTCCGTTGATACCACCTCGAAAGAATGCAGCGTTTTGGGAAGATGGGCATCCCAGAAATGAAGCTGTAGAGGCTCTGAAAAACGGAACAATAGCGGAGGGGAAACCCGAGTCTGGTTATCACTATCGCTCAATATCTGAGACCGCAATGTCTCGATATAAAGGACTAACCAGCGGTAAATTGAGCTTGAGGTGTTACAACGCTCAAGTGGGTGAAATCATGGCGAATGTCAACGCTATAAACAAAGTCATAGGACTAGGCATGCCTGTACGAAGCTAACGGTGAGTCACATATGGCGTCGTTAACCTTCAAGCTGATTTGATCAACAACGCCATCTCGGAAGGAAAATGACGGCCTGTGAATTTGATGGTCATGCGATCGCTACGTAGGAAAAAGTTCTGCAATCATAAAGCATTGAGTAATGCTTGCGACAAAACCCTCGAAACAGCTATTTAGATATATGAGAGTATGTAATCACATATTCACTATAGACGCTGAATGAAACAGTTTGCTTAATTGGTATTTGGTAACGTAAAGCAAAGTCCTCATTTAAATAAAATGTCATTTCATATTTCTTGATATCTACAGACTTCAACTTAGCCTTCTCAAAACCAAAATACTCATTAACGTGGCTAAATAACGATTTAAAAATGCTCTCCTTCGCAGAAAAAATTAAAGAAAATACCTGAGACTCAGAGTAGCCATAATTTTTGAGTAGTGTATTTTCATTCATATCAAAAACATGACTTGAAACTTCATCTACAATATTCATTGGACAAATATTTTCGATATCAATTCCTATCGAGGTTTTCTCTATGCTTTTTTTGGAGACAATAGCTAAAGCGGTATCACTAGTATGACTAATGGAGCCAACTATATTGGTAGGCCAGAGAGGTTGACGAAACTCTCCAACTCCTACATCAAAACAATAATGCTTATGACCTGTTAGATTTTTTAACGCAAACTTAGCAGACAATCTACCAGCTAAAAACTCTGCTTGACGCTCCTTTATTGACTTTAAAATGACTTTTGGTATAGAAACATCCAGGGTGTTGTACAAGGCTAGTGAGTACTTCGCTTGTGAAAACTTCAAAGCTGTTAGAATCTGTCCATTACGTTCATTGTAAAAAAGTGAACAATCTTTCACAAATGGTGTGTTCAAATATAACTTTTTATAGAAAAAAAAACCGGGTAACATAAATATCCAATTAAATTTAAACACACCGTAGAGAAAGGATGTTACTTACTTTCAATTAAAAGACAATAAAAAATCGTTATATGTCAGACCAAATAAAACCAACTTCATTTATAGATGCTTGAGATTGGATTTGATGTTTTTGATTTATAATCATACTTTTTCCTGTCGAAAAAAAAACTCCTGATTTACCAATGTAGTTAGAAACAGCGATACTAAATCTATATTTATCAGCGTAATTTCTTAAGATTTCCACATCATTATCATAACCATTTTCAGTTATTAGCGATGGAGCTAAACAACAATCCACCCCTGACTCTCTTAAGCTTGAAATATGAGATTCATTAAGTGCATCGGCACAAATAGCCAAACCAAACACCACACCCTTTATGGTAAATGTATGTTTACTTTTTCCAGGACTAAAGTAATCGAGCTCATGGCTGTGCAGATTTATTTTACTTGCCAAAATTGGTTCTTTACCAGGACTAAAAATAATAGCCCCCAGCTTTGGCAAACCGTGTCCATCATCTACGGGAGCGCCAACAACAATAGTAATATCGAATTTTTCAGATACTTTATTAAAATTCATATTCTGAACAGTAGCGCTTGATACTTTTAGAGAGTTGGACATATCTGGCTCATACCCGGTTAAAGAAAGTTCTGGAAACACAATTATATCGACATCTTTCTCCGAAGCGGATTTGATCAGCTTTAGATGTTCACTACTGTTTCTATCAATATTTCCCCTAATTGCTCTGAACTGTGCGACAGCAACTCTAACACTTTTCTTTTCTTTAATCATATATATTACCTATTTCAGAAATTTTCAGTTAAGAATAATTATTCAAACGTACGTACAATTAGATCTAGGTATAAGTTTAGAAATATAAATAAAATCACACCTAATGTGCTTGAAAGTATCAGTCGTTTAGATAACAACATAAAAATAAGTGTTGCCAATGATGCTAAAAAGTAAGGGTGTACCAATAAACTCACCGAAACTTCATTCTCAATGAATAACACGGTAGGAAAAACGAGCGCTGCTATAACCGCAGCTGGCGTCATACGAAGAATATTATCCACCTTATGAGGCAAAGGTCTCCCTGCCAAAACAACCCATGGCAAATAACGGGGCAAAAATGCACATACAGCTATCAATGCAATTAGAATATATGTTTCCACCTCAATTCACCTCCACATGGTCTACACGTTTCACAGAAACTAATCGGTCATACAACACCCCGGCGCCAACACCTGCAACGGTTCCCAAAATAGTACTCAGTCCGTATGGCACTTGATGAGCCAGTATTGCAGTCAGGCCTGCGACAGTAACAATACAGTATGATTTTCTATCAACTAAGCAAGACGCTAACATAGCAACAAACAAAGCCGTCATTGGAAAGTCAACGCCTGAACCAGCCCATTCAACAATAACGGAGCCAGCAAAAATCCCAATAATCGTAGCGATCGTCCAGACAATATAAATAGAAAATGATCCTCCTAGATAGAACCATTGACGGGCCATCACCGTCGCTTCTTTATCTTTGAACCTTTCAATCCAAATAAAGAACAACGCATCGATCAATCCAAAACCCATCACTAGTTTCCATCCGGGGGAAATATCATAGACTTTATCTCGTAACACAATACTGTAGATCATCATTCGAAGGCTTAGGGTAAGTACTGTGAGCAGAACTACAGTCCAGCTCGCAGACTCCTGCAACATCATATAAACGACAAACTGAATAGTTCCTGAGTTTGCAAGCATTGCCAACAGAAGAGTTTGCAGGCTAGTCAGCCCACTGGTTATGCCTAGCGCCCCTGCAATCATCGCCATTGGTATGGCTGAAAGAATAAACGGAAACATAGCTGTTACACCGTCTATAAAGTGTTGTTGTTTTGATTCAATATGTGGTGGCAGACTCGCTACCTCATCGGATTTTTCGGACAAATTTCTCATAATAAAGGGTTCCTTAACTAACATTTTTTCAGGACTAATAATAACTAGACAAGCTTAATTTATTTACACAATCAGAAATGCTCGACTTTACGCTTTGTTCCTGAATTACAAATAAAACGCCCCCCTGAGTAGGGGGGGAGACTGATATTACTTTCTTGATTGCATTAGCTCGCTGACTACGTTTGCAGTTTCTTCAGGATTAGTCCTACAGAAGTAGTGCCCTCCTTTAGTCAGTTCAACCAGCGTTACAGTTTTACAAATTTTGCTCCATTCCACATACTGCTCTTTATACTGTGGCGTAAGGGGATCGTCTTGCGCAGCCACCATCATCAGAGGCAGTGACATAGGTATCCCGTTTTCCGTTATATCAGCAAGGTAGCGATTGGCGCCGCAAGCATCGTGACGGAAGGTTTTCACCAGTTGCGTCAGTTGAGGCTCGGACAGGGTATTCAGAACACCATAACCAGTCTGAGTCACCAGCCATTCTTCAACGTCCTTCATTGACATGGATTCTAGCTCGTCTGCAAGGCTGCGGGAGCGTGCCGCGTCTGGTAGTAGCTTGCCGCCGATAAATACACCCGCGACACCTTCTCCCAGTAGTCCAGCGGTGGCCAAAGCGGCGGCGCTGCCGACGCAGTGTCCCCAGATGAACACGTCGCCACTGATATTGGCGTTGATTTCCTCAGCCGCCTTTTTCGCCAACTGCTCGACGGATAGCAGTGGTTCATCGCTATTACTTAGGTTATGCCCTGGGGGCTCCACAGCGAAAACCTGTATATCGGCATTCATCTCTGCAAGACGTTCGGCGAATGGCTTGAAGTTGATAGCGTTGCCACCTGCATATGGGAAACACACCAGAGTGACTTGCGCTGATTGCCGATCTGGGATGAGTGACACCAATAGGTCAGCCCCGTCGACGGGCATTTTCTTTCTGGCCACATCGGCCAGTGGTGCGAGAGTGGAGTTGCGCATGAGATCCACCAAAGAAACCAATCCTTCAAGCATGATCGTGACTTTCATTGCTGCCAGAGAGTTGCCTCCCAAGTCAAAGAAGTTATCGTTGCGTCCGATATTCTCTTGGGAAATCTTGAGCGCCTGTGCCCAAGCCGCAGCGATGCGTGTCTCCACAGCATCTAGAGGAGCCTGCTGCGCTGCTGCTGCGTTGACGGTTTGGTCTTGACGCAACTCAGGCTTTCGGAAAATCAGCGTCGTCTCTTCGTTGACAATTTCAACGTCGCCATCCTGAAGGTAACGTCCTTTCAATTGAGAGGCTCGCAATCTCTGGCCATTCAGGACTGGGTTAACATCCGTTTCCAACCCGTCTACCGTAGCGTTGACAAAGTACAGATCGCCGATCGCTCCCTCTGGGAGAAAACGTCCCGATTCTCCTAGGATGTAAACGCCCACATCCTTACTATCTAATTCTGGTCGTTGTACCAGATTCAATGGAATGGTAGTGCTCTGCTCTGCAATAACCGCCAGCTCCTGTTGTGTCAGAATGGGCTGGCGTCTAGGGTCCGCCTTGTGGTCCTGAGTCATGCTCTCAAAGATAGTGAGATAGTATTGCGCGAAGTTCTCCACCTGCTCCGCCGTGAAGGCGTGCTCGTGATAGTGAAGGCTGAGTTTCACATCATCAGTGAAGAAGTGGCGGCAGAACTCGGCTCTAATCGCGAATTCTGTCTCTGAGTTCGCTCGTACATCCAGTAGGTTGAACTCAGGCATTTCTTTGAGTTCTTTCAACAGGTAGAAATGGGTGTAGTTGAAAGCGGTGTCGAACAGTGGTTCCTGAGTGCCTATGTCCTGTTTCATGCGTGCCATTGGGTAACGACGGTGTGGCAACAATGCCGCTTCCGCTTGATATACACGCTGAATTAGGTCAGCCCAAGTTTCCACATCGACATTCACCCGGAATGGTACAGTGTTGAGGAAAAGTCCGATCGCCTTGGTGGCGTCTTCCGCTTCAGGACGGCCGCTGTGCTCGTAACCAGTCATGACGTCAGCATCGCCAGATACCACGCTCAGGAATTTAAGGTGTGCCGCCATCAACAGTGTTTTGACTGGCACTGACAACAGGTCTGCTAGCGCAATGATCCTGTCCGATAGCTGCTTGCTGATTTCCACCTCATGGAACAGCACTGACAGCTCTGAGACTGGCTGCGTGGCGTTTAGTTTGGGCAGGCGAGTGTATGTTGCACCGTTCAATACGTTATCCCAGTACGCACTATCACTGTCGGAGCATAACGACTGGGCTTCTAGGCCGATGTAGTTGCGAATGTGATTGTCCACTAGCGGTTCCTCAAAGGCCCCGCCCTGCATCAGCGTGTTGTAAATGCGGAATAATTGCGTATGGACTAGCGTGATGCTCCATCCGTCGAGAGCGGAGTTATGCTGACTGAGTACATAGCGGTACATGTTGTCGCGCAGAACATGCACATGGAGCCGAACTAGGCCGGGTTGATTCCACTCAAATCGATAAGCTTTTTCTTCCGCCAGCCAGTTGTGATGCCATTTTTCCTGCTCTTCGTCGCTCATTTCCCGCAAGTCGTGACAGTAAAGCGGCGCTTTCACGCCAATATTCACCATTTGAATGTACTCGTCGAACCCATTTAGGTGGTAACTGGTTCGGAAGATAGGATTACGATTGACCAGTATGTCAGCCGCGCGCTTGAACACCTCCAGATTGATCGGGCTTTCGATGATGTAGCTTATAATGTCGTGATATTGGGCCGTGCCGAAAGTGAGTTCGTTTTGGAATATCAACCCCGCCTGCAACATGGACAACGGATAAGCATCTTCAATACCTTTCGGTAGACGCTGGCGGTCTCGCTCGCTGAGCAGCTCAAATGTTTCAAAGCGGTGCTGCTGAAGCTCACCTTTCTCGTCTTCCATCACCTGCGCCAATGTCGCTATTGTAGGGTTGGCGAACAACTGCTGGAAGGTGAATTCCAGATCGAATGTTCTGGCCTTGGCGAGAACGGTTACGAAATGAATCGAGTTTCCACCAATAGCAAAAAAGTTATCGTATACGCCAACGCGAGGCAACTGAAGAACTTCGCACCAAATGCCTGCCAAGATTTCCTCGGTACGGTTACGGGGTGCGATAAAATCCGCGGTCTGTAAATAGCTGTCCGGCGAGGGTAGCGCTTTACGATCCAACTTCCCGTTAGGTGATAGGGGCATTTGTTCCAGTACTATAACCATATCTGGAACCATGTAAGCCGGAACCTGCTGGGCTACATGTTGACGCAGGACCTCTTGATCTGAATCGCTGCTAACCGTGACGTAGGTGATCAGCTTGTCCAGCCCAGCAGCTTGATGAACCAGAGTGACGGAGTCTCGCACTGCGGGATGGGAGCGTAGGACCGTATCGATCTCTTGCAGCTCAATCCTAAAACCACGTACTTTGACTTGGTGATCTAAACGTCCCAGATATTCGATTTCTCCGTTGGCAAGCCAGCGCGCCAAATCGCCTGTCCTGTACCAGCGTTCAGATGCGTTTTCAGGATTTGTGACAAAGCGATCTGCCGTCATTTCTGATAGTTTATGATAGCCCCTCGCCAATCCAACACCAGCAATGCAAAGTTCACCGGGAACACCAATAGGCAGACGTCGAAATTGTTTATCTACTATATGAATCTGAGTGTTATCAATGGGGCTTCCGATAGTGACCTTGTCAAGTGTGGCTTTGGCCGTGCAGTCAAAATGAGTAACGTCCACCGTAGCTTCAGTCGGCCCATACAAGTTGATGAGGCGTGTCCCATTAGCTTCATGCAGCAGCTTCTTGAAACGCTCCGCCTGATGCAGAGTCAACGCTTCGCCAGAGGTAAATACTTTGCACAGAGACCTTAAGCGGTGGACTGCCTGGGTGGATTCCACATAATCCAGGAAGGCGTTCAGCATGGAAGGTACAAAGTGCATTGTCGTGACCTTGTGCTTTTCTATCGCCGCCACGATTTTTTCTGGTTCGCGTTCACCACCTGGCTCTAGCATGCAGACGCGAGAGCCAGTAAAGAACCACCAGAACAACTCCCACACGGATACATCGAATGAAATCGGTGTTTTCTGCAGAATGACGTCCTCTGATGTTAATGGGTAGGCGTTCTGCATCCATGCGATCCGGTTGATGACGGAGTGATGTTCGATCAAAACGCCTTTGGGTTTACCAGTAGAGCCTGAGGTGTAAATGGCGTAGGCAAGGTTTTCCGCGCTGCCGACGGGTGCCAGTGATGCAGTTTGCTCTGTCTTCAGCGCTTTCGCGTCAATATCGATGACAGTATAGTCTGATGTTTCCAACTGCAGCAGATTACGATGAGTCAGAATGACGTTGGCTCCACTGTTTTCCAGAACATATTGTATTCGATTTGCCGGATAACCTGGGTCTATCGGCAAATATGCGCCCCCAGCTCTTAAAATTGCTAGGATCGCCACGATCATCTGCGTCGAGCGCTCGGCTGCCACCGCCACCAATTGGTCCTCCTCTACGCCAACTGCTGTCAGTTTTGCCGCTAGGGAGTTCACCGCATCATTTAACTGCGCATAGGTAAGCTCATCTTGGGCGCAGACCACTGCCATTGTATCTGGCGTCTGTGTGACTTGTTCAGCAAATACTGTTTCGATTCTGACGTCTTGGCGATATTCCCGATCGGTCGCATTGACCTTCTGCAGCAACGCGTCGTCTGCTTGCGTGATGATAGAGGCTGCCGCGACTTCTTCGTCAGGCGCGCTTGACAGCTCTAGCAATAACTTTTCAAAGTGTTCAGCAATACGTTGAATACTGTCTGCATCAAACAGGCCGTCGTCATAGGAAATCGTAAATTTTCCTTGCTCGGCTGCAACGAAATGGCTAATAAGCACAGGACACTGTAATTGACTGGATACTGAATCGTTAGCCGTCTCTAGCGCTTCCAAGGCTACATCGAAAAAGGGATTGCCGCCCTTTTCTGCTTCCAGACCAAACTCATCAGCCAACACCGCCAATGGATAGTCGCAGAATTCAAGTCCCGCGAGCATGGCGTCTCGTGCTGCTCCCAGTAGCTGCTTAAAACTTGCGTCCAATGGGGCATGGATGCGCATCGCCAAATAGTCGGACAGACTAGTCTGCTCCGCTTGCAGGGGCTGGCCAATACAGGCCGTTTTGCACCCAGTGTAGCGACGTAACAATTCCGCTAAAGCCGCTAGCATGACTACTTGACGTGTCGCAGTTTTTCCCCCGCTTAACTTATGTAGGCGCTGACTTACCTTTGTGCCTAGTGTATGTACATAGCGCTGATTTAGCCCCCCCGAAGGTTTCACTCTATCTGGGTGAAACAGGTTTTTCTCCACTGGTTCCGCCAATAGGCTGCGCCAGTATTTCCCGTGCTCTGGCCGTTGTGCGGCCGCAACCTTTAATTGTCCTTTGGTTTCAATAGACTGCATGTCTTAGTGCCTCTAAATTTTAAAATTCAAACTCGATTTCCGGTAACACAACCGAACCACTTTCTTTATCCTGATTCAGCGTTCGAATCTGGCTATTTACATCTTTCAGTGCTTTATCAATGATCTCCATTAGCCGATCACGAAAAGAATCCATTGTCTTACTGGTGAAGAGCTCTCGATTGAAATGCCAATTTGCTTTCAGGCTAGTTTCTCCCTCCTCAATCTGCAGGTTGAGGTCATAGATGGCTGCACCAGTCGCAGCCGGAGCCCAGGCTATCGAACCGCCCAAAAAAGTTTGTCTACTCAACCCTGTGTTCTGCAGTGCAAACATGGCATCAAACAGGGGAGTACGACCATAAGAGCGGTCCTCGGCAACCTGCGCTACCAGACGGTCAAAAGGGTAGTCTTGGTTGTCAAAGGCGTTTAGCGTCATATTGGCCACTTCCTGCAAATAGTCTACAAAACGAGCGGTCAGTGCTGGCCGCAACCTCAAACAGAGCGTGTTCACGAACATCCCCTGAATGTCGTCGACGCCAGGGGCCAAGCGACCAGCGACAGGAGTTCCTATGGTGATGTCGTCATCGCCGGTGACTTGGGCGAGGAAGACGCCATAACAGGACAGTAGAAATTGATAGGTGCTGATCTGAAGACTCTCAGACAAGCGATTGATATTCGTAGTCCTCTCTTTTCCTAAATCAAATTCAAGAAATTCTCCGTTGAGACTTCGTATCTCGTCTCTTGGAAAGTCTGTGGGCAAATTTGGTAGTGCAGGCTTATCCGCATACAATTTCAGCCAATACGCCTCTTGTTCTATTAGGTAATCTTGTCCACGATCGCTGGCTAGCCAGAGGGCATAGTCACGATATTGAAGAGTTTCCTTGGGTAGATAATTTCCGTAATAAAGCTCCTCCCACTCGGTAAATAGACGAAGCAATGAATAGCCGTCAGTTAAAATATGGTGAATATCGAAGAGCAGATAGCTTTTCTCAGTATCGCGATACAGCGCAGCCCGCCACAGGGGAGCTTGCTGTAAATCGAAGGGTTGGATGAATTGGGTCAGTGCATTAAGTATGTCGGAAGCTGGCGGAGCCTCTGCAATAGACACCGCCTGTTTTGTGTGAATCCGTTGAAGAGTGAGCTCCCCTTCACGTTCAAACGATGTGCGAAGAATTTCGTGCCGATCAACTAACTGCTGCAAAGTATTCTGCAGGAGCACTGGATTTACATCCGTCGGTAACTCTACCCAAATCGGTAGGTTGTAGTGGCAGGCGTCCGCTTGCTTAGATTGTTCTATGAACAATCTAACCTGTTGTGGTGTCGCATCGCAACAAGCTTGTATCGGTGTAGCCTCAACGCCAGAACACACGGCACTTTGCGCCTGCTGCGTTCTAACTAATTCCGCTAACTCAGATACTGTTTTGCTGCATAAGACATCAGCGACGGAGATTTTTGCCCCTAGATCACGACGTGTCCGTGAAGCGATTATTGCGGCTGTTAAGGAGCTCGCGCCTAGCCTAACTAATTCGTGATCTATAGATAGACAGTTTAGGTTTAAGAGCGAACGACAGATTTCCAACAAGCCTCGTTCAATATCATCCGCCGCTTCGACGCCGCCAGATTCTTCCTGCTTCATCTCAGCTAGCATTCGCCGATCCACTTTACCATTTACCGTCAGCGGTAATTCAGGCATGGTCCAGACCGATGTAGGTATCATATGGGTTGGAATTTGGTTGACGAGCTGTTGATGCCAGTCATCTAGGTCAAATTCATCGCTAACTCCTAAATAGCAATGCAAACGGTATTCTTCTAGACCATGAGGTTTGATGGCAAGCACTAACGCCTCATTGACCTTGGGATACGACAACGCCGCCTTTTCGATTTCACCCAGCTCGACACGAAAACCGCGGACTTTAATCTGAAAATCCCGACGCCCGAGAAAATCTAGCTCTCCTTCATCGTTCCAGTAAGCCCTGTCTCCCGTACGATAGATCGTGCTTCCAGACGTATAAGGGTTTGATATAAATGCTTTGTTCGTATCTTCTTCCCGCCCCAAATACCCTATAGCCAAGCCAGCGCCACCTACATAAAGTTCACCTTCGAACAATGGTGGTACCAAACGACCAAATTGGTTCAAGACCAGCGCGATGGAGTTACTAATAGGGACGCCAATAGAAACACTATCTAGTCGAGTTGGGTCAATAATCTTCGCGGTGGATATTACTCCGTTTTCAGTGGGGCCATAGGCATTCAGAATGACAATTTTCGGACAAGCAGTGTATACCGCAGCCACTTGTTTCGAGGAAATGACATCGCCACCTACCAATAAGTGGCTCAAAGGGGCGAACAATGCGGGATCGTCGCTGGCCAACTGCGAAAACAGCGAGGTCGTAATTAACGCAACATCCGTTTTCTGTTCCCGAAAAAACCGCTCCAGTTCAACGCTATCCAGTAGCACTTCCCGATCGACAATCTGCAGACACCCACCGTTGAGCAATGCCGCCCAGATTTCAAACACACTGGCATCGAATCCTGTTGCGCCGGCTTGAGCGATGCGAACGCCGGGAGGCAGCTCGAGATAATTGGTGCGCCGAACCAAACGCAGAACGCCCTCATGTGTGTTCAGCACGCCTTTGGGACGTCCGGTAGTGCCGGACGTAAACATCAGATAGGCAGCTTGAGAATCTGCTGGGGCAGACTGCGATGGCGTCTGGATTTGCAGGGCACGCACCCGTCCGCCAGGCATGTCCAACACTAAAGACGAATGCGTCACATCGGCCAAGGCGGTCGGCAACACATCTTCGCTGTGAATCAACATGACGGCCTGACTGTCCTCGATTAGCAACTGTATGCGCTCTGCAGGATAGTCAGGATCCAAAGGCATATAGATGGCTCCAGCTTTGAGCGTCGCCAATGCGCAAACTACCATGGGAATACCGCGCGGGGTATGTATAGCGACAACCTGTCCAGGCTGTACACCCAGCTCACGCAGAGCCTGAGCTACCTGGAGACTAACCTTTTGCAATGCATCGTAAGTTAGCGATTGCTCACCATGGGTTATGGCTAGTGCGTTCGGGGTTTCCGTCACCCGTGCTGCAAAAGTTTCTTCAATTCTGTCGTATTCATCGAAATGAGTGATTGCCGCCGTTCCTTGCTGCAGCAGCTCATTTATATCCGCTGGGGGCAAAAGCTCCAACTGAGACAAAGGTATGTTCTGGGACAACCCCATCTCTAA
The DNA here is from genome assembly GCF_024347635.1 of Vibrio tasmaniensis. Taxonomy (NCBI): domain Bacteria; kingdom Pseudomonadati; phylum Pseudomonadota; class Gammaproteobacteria; order Vibrionales; family Vibrionaceae; genus Vibrio; species Vibrio tasmaniensis. The sequence continues at coordinate 11,818 of NZ_AP025513.1, read as the reverse complement.
AATATTCACAACTGCAACACACAAAGGGCGCAGATAGTCGTAGGAAGCGAAGACACCACTCCCCTGAGCCACCAGCTTAGAACCTTCATCCGTGACACACAACCCAATGACAATGGAAGCTCGGGGGGGTTCCTTGTCTCCCAGATTGAAAAGCAGAGGTGTCATCAATTCCTGCACCGATGGCAAAAGGCCATACTCTTCAACTGCAACCCTGAGATAGGGAAACGCGCGGTGAGACAAAGCCTCTGCCATCGTATTCGTTACTAAATCGATCACTGAGGTTAGCTCAGCATTGGAGTCCAATTGAAACGCGAGCGGGATAATCGAGGCGTCGTCGAGCTGCACCGACAGCGTCAGCCGTTCCATGTCAGTAAAATGCATCAATACCGTCAACCAGCCCGCCAGTACTACTTGCTGTGAAGTTGCCCCCATATTGTCGGCGACATCTTCAATGGCACTCAGTAGATTTGCATCGACAGGGATGCTCGCGATTTGTGGATCGACAGGTTCTATTGTACGGGACGGAGCTTTTAGTTCCGTTGGGGACCATTCTGCGTCAAACAATCTTCGCCAATAGTTTTCTGCCGTGTGGGTCGCTTCAAGCTCGGTAAAATTCATATCTCTAACCTCCATTGTTGACCATTACCGGCGCCAACTTTTCAATGGTCTGTCGCACGTATAATTCACGTATCGGAAGCGCAGGTAGACCCGCTGTCCTCATGGCGGAGGCGATTCTGACTGCATAAAGGGAATTGCCACCAAGGCTGAAAAAATTGTCAGCCGCTGTCACGTCGCGTCCTAGCACCTCAGTCCAAACTCTGACCATGTCAACTACAAGGCGGTCGGTTTCTGTCTGCGGCGTAGTATCTTCTAAGCGCTCATTAGTCGGCTCAGAAGGGTGCTTTACCATGATTTCCGGCTTATGTTCCGTCTTGTTCTGCACATTGGGTTGAGGCAGTTTCTGGACGTCCAACTTGCCATTGGCCGTTAGCGGCATGGCATCAACTTGGGTGAAGGTAGAAGGAATCATATAAGCCGGCAGTATCTTCTCTGCTTTGACTATCACGTCTTCGACGGCAATATCTGACAACACTAGGTAACTGTCCAGACGGGCTGAGGCTGGGTCGTTTTTATCCGGCTGGTTCAACACCACAGCCGCAGCTTCTACGCCATGGACACTGAGCAATACCTTGCGGATTTCATCCAGTTCAATGCGAAAACCACGCAGCTTCACCTGACTGTCCAAGCGCCCTAAATGCTCCAAACGTCCGCATGGTAATAAGCGCCCTTTGTCGCCACTGCGGTACATGCGACCACCGCTGAAGGGATCGGGCATAAAGCGTTCTTCCGTCAATTTTGGTTGGTTCAGATATTGTGAAGCAACGCCTGCTCCTGAGACGTAAATTTCACCGGCTACTCCTATTGGCATAATATTGCGAGCATCGTCCAATACATATAAGTGCCAGCCTGGAATCGCCGGACCGACGGAACGCGAACCAACCATCGCTTCTGCGCGTGTGATAGTTTGGGCGGTGACATGCACTGTGGTCTCGGTGATGCCGAACATGTTCACCAAACGACAACGGGGTTCAGGGTACCGATCGAACCACTTTATCAGCGTCTTCGCGTCTAGGGGTTCGCCTCCGAAAATAACCAGCCGCAAATGTTCCAGCGGATCGCCGTTTCGCTCCATTTCCATAAACTGGTAGAAAGCGGAAGGGGTCTGGTTGAGGACTGAAACCCGCTTCTCTCTGACCAGTTCCAGAAACTCATCTGGAGCTCTTGAGACCCAATAGGGCACGATCACTAGGTGAGCACCCGTCAGCAGGCTTCCCCAAATTTCCCACACTGAAAAGTCAAATGCCGCGGAGTGGAAAAACGTCCAGACATCCTTAACATTAAGGTTAAAATCCTCTCGCGTCGCCACTATCAAGCTGACTACATTCTTGTGAGGAACGGCCACGCCTTTAGGCTTCCCTGTCGAACCTGAGGTGTAAATCACATATGCTGCGTCATCTGCGCAGATCTGCTCTGCCGAGGGTAGCGTGACCTGGTCATTGTTAGCATTGCGATACAGATCTGATGGTGCTATCAGCCGCCGCGCATCAGTCACAGGGAATGCGTTTGCGTCGGTAATCACCAGACGGATATCGGCATTCTCACAGGTATATGAAAGACGCTCTTCCGGGTATGCCGGATCCATGGGGATATAAATTGCACCTGCTTTAAGAATTGCTAACATTGAAGCGATCAAATCAAATGATCGCTCCAGACAGATACCAACACGATCAGAGGGTTTGACGTTTAACGCGACCAGATTCAACGCCATGAGATGCGCTTTGCGCTCTAACTCTGCGTAAGTCATTTGTTCGTTTTCGTAGGAGAGTGCGATGGCGTCTGGAGTTAGAGCGACTTGTTGGGCAAATAATGCCTCCAGACGTGTATCTGGAATATCATTAAGCTGGCGTTCTTGGCCTAATGCGACGACTTCCTGCTGTGCCTTTTCATCCAGCAGCGGGAAGCTGCTCAGATTCAATTCGCACTCTTCGCGTAGCGTCTCATAAGCTCGGCGTACGCACAGGAAGAATTGTTCGACCCTGTCGCTTGCAAACAAAGTGCTATCAGCCAGCCCGCTGACGCCATATCGATCCTGCCCTCGACTCTCAATCAGAAGCGTGAGCGGGTAAGGTGCTCCTAAAGATGGCGCATAGTCGCATGTTTCCACACTGGTGTGTGGTATTGTGGAGGTGTCATATATAAGCGCAGCTAGTGACACCTCACCGCCGTTTTCACAGTCTTGCAGACGCTGTGCCAGCTCCTGCGAGTGCCAAACAGATTGCACTAACGACTGCTCAATGTTCGCTTTTAGAAGTTTAGCGGTGGTGTCTTCTTGAATGGACGTAGCGACTAGCGACCAACCGCTTACTGATTCGGCACGGCTGTCATTAACAGCAACAACAGGTACCTTTGTTGCTGAATAGCGAGCCCAGATAGCCGTTAATGCACTGATCCAGCCGGAGACCAATTGATGACCTTCATTGTCGCTAAACTCGCCTAGGTGAAACCTGAGCTCGTCTTTATCTCCTTTGCCCCGCCAGTCTGGAAGTGGTGAGAAGTCGGCGGACAGCAAAGAGGTCAACTCAGACTCGGCGGCAGAAGAATACGCCGGCGGTTGGTAGTCAGTGTATTGTTCGGAAGTGGCGGCACAAACAAGAGCGTCCAAAGCGGATTTATCAAAAACCGCACGGTTTGCGACAATCACTAAGTCAACAACACGGTCTGTGTAGGTTAATAACACTATACGAATATAGGGAAACGCCTCAGCTAAGGGCCTTTTCATTTCCTTACTGACTCGCTCTGACGCCTGCTGGCTGTCAGATCGACAACGAAGCGTCTCAAACCAAACGTAATCGCGACTCTCAACGGATTTTTGCATCATCGGCAAGGTTGCAAGGTTGAGTTTTAGCCATTTACCTACCGCCTCTGTCTTAACAGATTGCGTTAATCGGTATCTGGCAGCGTGCAATGAGCGGGGTGTTACTTCACCATCACTCAAGTAAGAGTTCAAATTCCCGGTCATTTTCGGGTCTTTAAAAAAAGTGCTTTTCATGGAAGTGCCTTATGTCGAATGAAAAGATCTAGACAGTCCTTGGCGAAGACCTCTATCTAAATTACCGCCTAACGTGCGGAGAAGCCGCCATCAACGGTAATCACGCTTCCGGTGACTTGCCGGGATTCGTCAGAAGCCAACCATACAGCGCTATGGGCGATATCCTCAGGTTCGATAAGCGCATTCATAGGCTGCGCCTGAACAAATGTGTCCTCATGCTCAGCGACAGGAACATGTAAGGAACGCGCGATTTCTGACAACATGCGACCTTCGACATGGGAAGCATCACGAACGGAGCCTGGACACAGCGCATTGACCCGGACTTTAAGGGGCGCATAGTCTAGAGCGACAGCTTTGCTCAAACCAATCACGCCATGTTTCGCCGCTACGTAACCAGAGAAGTGGCGATAACCAACGATCCCTGCCGTGGAAGCGATATTTATGATGCTTCCAGAACGCTGTTCAGTCATGGTGGCGCCAACGGCACGAATCATTCGCCAAGCGCCGGACAGATCGACATCAATCATGGTAGTCCACTCTTCTTCGCTGATATCGTGAGCGATTTTTCCGGATGGGGCTGCGATACCTGCGTTATTCAACAGCACATCGATGCGTCCAAAGCGGTCCAATCCTTTGGCAATAACGGCATTAATCTCGGTTTGGTTCGTGACATCTGCTAGACCAGTCATTACCACCGCCCCTTGCTCTTCACACAATTGAGCGGTGTATTGCAGCTGGCTTTCCGAGCCGAGGGGATAAGGGACAGTAGTAATATTTTTTCCGATATCTAGCAGTATCAGATCCGCGCCCTGCTTCGCGAATTCAAGGGCGCAGGCGCGACCCAACCCTCTGGCAGCGCCGGTGATCAAAGCAATCTTTCCTTTTAGCCTCATAGCTATCTCCTTGAGTATTGTGAGGTTTGACTACTAGCGAAAGTTAAAGAACCGCACTTTCGATCAGGTCAATGACCGCTTTGGGGTCGTCCATCAAGTACATATGACCTCCCGAAAGCTCTTCATGCAGAGTTTGTACAGAAGAGGCCTTACCCCAAAGCGCTTTGTCCTCAGCTGTCACCAGTTCATCCTCATTGCCTCGAATAGTGAGTACCTTGATAGGTAAAGAGTCATCTGTTAGAGGTTGATAGCTTTCATGCATCTCCACGTCTGCACGCAACGTTGGTAACAACACTTCTCGCATGATTGGGTCCTCCAGCGCTGGATGCGAGTAACCAGCAAACTCATTAACGCGAAGTAAAAATTCTTCGTCGGGCAACCCAGAAGCATATTTTTCTCTACTGTTCCATGGGCTAGGTGACCCACTGACTATTAAGCCTTGCACGTTTGTATTTTCTTCCCTGTACATTGCTCTCGCCAGCTCAAATGCCAATACAGCTCCTAGGCTATGTCCAAAAAATACTATTGGTTTAGATAAGTCCAACTCAGCCAGCAATTCGGGCATAATTCCTTGTACCGCATCTTTGATGTTCGTGTAGGCGGGCTCGAGGAAACGCTGTTCTCTACCTGGTAATTGAACTGCGTAGATGTCGAAGTTTTTAGATAAAGATTTCCAATCATTAAAGACCGAAGCTCCTGCTCCTGCAAAAGGAACGCACACCAAGCTTAGAGGCTTTTCTTGATTTTCCATTTTTGTAATTCCTTGACTATTAAGATAATGGTTATTTAAATTCGGTGTAGCTTAGATGAAACCAATAGAGATGCAACTAGTAAAATAAGAAACCAATCACACATGCCATTAGTTTCATTTCTTTTCATATAAAACAGATACAATACTCACAAATTTGAATTGGTCATCCCTAAGCTATTGATGCTGAGGGATATCAGAAGGCTGATACTTTTAACCTCGTGATACGGCATGGAGATTCACAACGAACTGAATTAGAACGAATGGATAACTTTTAGTTATTTAAGTACTTTCACCGCTCGGCGCAATCCCGTAGCTGGCGTAGCCAGTCGGAGGGTGAGCAAGCGAAATATCGCAAATCTTTTTCTATGGCACTGTCACTGTAAAGCCACTTCTTTTATAGATCGATCAAGTTAAACATACGTACTGAACTGACGCGCTACGCTTGTCGGATTTGGGCGATGGAGAACTATGAGTTTTTGGCGATTATGATAGGAATTTCAGAGGAATTTTTACTTAATGGGTGTGGTGATGAATAGTATTTTGAGAAGAAGATCACACTGAATTTATGAACCGGCGACGGTGTCGCCTGAGCGGCCTACGGCCGAAAACAAAGAGACTCAACCGACTAGGTCGCTTTGCATGAATCGTTTATCCTATAGGTCATGTTTCCGAATAAGCCCATCAAACAACTCTTCAATGCCAACGATAATTGGCTGAACTATCTCAATAAACATCGGGAAACACTCCGAACCATCGTCATTGAAAACGTCACCAAGATGCTCGCTTGCAGTACCGCCGCTTTTGGCTCTAAAGAGTATCGATGCAGTCATGCTGACTGCACCCATCACAAATACATTCACCAGACGTGTAAATCTCGCTTTTGCAGCAGTTGTGGCATAAAAGCCACAGAGCGGTGGATACGAAAGCAACAACATGTTTTTCCTGAGTGTGAGTATCAACACGTAACGTTGACGCTCCCACACACGCTGTGGCCTATCTTTCGGGATAATCGTTTTCTTCTCAATCATCTCTTTAGTTGTGCAGCCAAAATCTTCTTAGGATGGGCAAAGCAACTGGATATTGATATCGGCGTGTTCTGTGCACTTCACACCTACGGCAGAAAGCTGAATTGGAATGTACACATCCATTTATCTGTCACACGTGGTGGTTTATGTAAGAGGACAGGCCTGTGGAGGCCCATTTTCTTTAAAGCTAAGACCACTGAGAAGTGTTGGCGCGGTGCCATCACTCAGAGTTAGATTTGAGTGGAGAAGGCTGCCCTTTTATTCGTAATAAACAAGATTGGTCCCGATTTTTAACCAGCCAATATTGCCGTCGATGGAAGCTGCACTTTGCAAAGAAAACAGCCAACGTTACGCCCACCATGACTTACCTCGGCCGATACCTAAAACGCCCACCGATATCGGCGTCACGTTTACGACATAACTTTCAGGGAGGCTTAGTGATGTTTGATTACCTCAACCATAGGAATGGTCGGACGGAATCTCTCATTTTGAGTCCAGAAGCCTTGATAGAGCGCATGATTGAGCATATCCCAGATAAGCATTTCAAAATGATTCGATACTTCGGTTTTCTATCAAACCGTCGTCGTGGTGAGATGCACCCTAAGGTCTACGATGCCTTAGGCATCGGCCCTAAAGATTCACCAGAAATGCCCGGTTACGCCGCTATGCTGAAAGGGTATGTGAAGGTTGACCCGTTTGAGTGCATTCTTTGTGGACACCGTTTAACGTTTCTGCGTTTTAGAGCTGGAGAGGCGCTGTCAGAGCTGGTTCATCATGCTCTGGTTCAATCCCAAATCAGGTCAATTTAGGGTTTTCATAGGATGAGTGTATCTAAAATTGCGAAAACCGCGTGCAAGTGTTCAATTAACACCCGTGTTTAGATTGTAGAGCAGAAGTTAGGTCTGTCCGGGACTCATTCTGACGTGAGTTAGGCCGCGATTGTTCAGGTCAGGAAACATTGAGATTCCTTACCTTGAACATTAGCTCAACAAGTACCGGAGCATGAGGAGCGCTTCATGACAGTAGCAGAACAATTAGAAGCCCGCGGTCGAGAACAAGGCTTAAAACAAGGTCGTCAAGAAGGCGAAACTCTTGGACGCCAGGAAGGTCAGCAGGAAGCAAAATTTGCCATAGCTAAAAAAATGCTGGCAGCAGGTCTAGACAAATCGCTGATCTCAGAAACCACAGGATTGTCAGAGAAAGAGCTTTTAACTCTTATTAACTGATCACTGGTTCAAAATAGCGAGATGGAAACATTTCGCTATTTTTACAACCCAACTACGCTACACTGTAACATAATCGATATTCAGCAATTCCATATCAACTCTTCTTCTTTTGCTCAAGATCTGCGCAGATCAAATTAAATCCGCTGCCCTGTCCCTTTTCAATTTCATGAGTCGCTATGCGACGAGTACCAGAACGCGCTCGCGTAGCGAGTAAGACACTTTCCAACCACTCCAGATGGAGCTTAATGTATCGATGAAGGTAACGGGTACGGAAATTGCCCTTCGCCTTGCTAGAATGCGCGAGCGAAGCGAGTAAGAGGTGCGTTGTTGGTTGATGTGACTCGTGTTTATTGTGGTGGTTCCACGTATCTAACGTATATGCTCAAGAGTTTCCTGTCGAATGACAAAAGAAATATCCAGCGCAGCCAGCGATGGCGTTGTTCTTTTTTAGTTCAGTCAAGCTTAATGCTGGCTGTGGGTATCATGGAGCGAAGCGACGGCTGTTTTAGGATCGATCAAGTTAGACTTGGGTATGTGACTGACGCGCTATCGCTTGTCGGCTTCACACCGGCTCTACATACAAGTATGTAGCAGCCAGCGTGAACCTTAACTTTCTATCTAATGTTTACTTAAATATTTATTTATATACGAAGTTTAACTACGGAGTACACATAACCGCAGTCCATTTTTTAGAGCCATCTTTGTGCTCTTTTCTTACACGCTTTTATTGCACTCCCTTTTGAAATTGACATAAAAAAGCGACTCAGAACGATCGGGAGGGGAGGGGGCTCAGGGTTAGACTCTGGTAAATACGAAGAATATTGGTGGATCTTTAACCAAAAATAGGCTTCGAACGTGCAAAAGCCTCCGCCGTTAAGCGGATACTTCTCTATAGCTAGTGCGGGGAAGGGGAGTAGTGAGGCGTTGCTGTGAACAGGTTAGCCACGTTCTTAGCAAAATCATTACAGCGCGTCGCGTTGTAGATCTCCTGAATACCAGAAGCAATGGTGCGGAAGTTTAGCCAGTCAAAACGCAAGCCTTTCTTTTCCATACGTTTGCGAGAGGCAATAATCAACTCACAAATATTAGGATAGCGCACCACTTTAATGTCTCTAAAGAAGGCTTCTGTAAATTGCTTATAAGCGGCTGCGCTGCGCACTGTACCTTCGGCATCATCGACGCACACATTAATGCGCTCACTGTACAAGTAAGTCGCACGTTGCAAGTATCGAATCACCTTAGCGAACGACTTCGGCGAAATATATTCGCCCCACCGTAGCGCGTAGTCTTCCTGCAGCTGATCATAGCTGATGGTTTTCAAACCGGCTTCCGTCGGCACACCGATACGGCCACCAATCAAATCCGTATTAGGTAAGATGCAAGCTAAGACTTTGGCGATCAGCGTTCGGCACTGGATGTTATTGATCGCCGCGCCGCCCCAAGCGAATAGGGCAGGGAAGCGCTGGGGATTATGGATAAACTCTTGGCACGCTTTCAAGATAAAAGCGTACTCGTGGGGAAGGTTGACCACCTCACCACTACGAAGCAGACGTTGAGCCTTAAAACCGATCGCGTAATCGTCCTGGTCAAGTTCAACCTCGTGTTGAGCTGACTTAGGATTGAGCACTTCATGGTGCATCTCAATGAGTTCACGCTTACGCGCTTTACGCATCAAACGGTACGCTTTGTCGTATTGGGATTTGGCTAACGCTGGTGCGAGGTTATCTGCAAACATGAGACTCGCCCTCTAAGCCATAACCGAGCCAGATCAAAGTGTGAGGATCTGATTCTAATGCGGTTACTACTGAGGTCTGGAGTCTGAGGGTCGCTTGCCATAGGCAAGACACAATGGGATTCTTCATGTTTTGATTCCGATAGTTTTAGGGTTGTTTGATTTCTCAGGTCAAACAATAAGATTTCAATTTACACAAGATCTGCAAAAAGATCAAATGCTTAAATTTCAGGCACAAAAAAGCCGTTCACTATCGGGAGAACGGCTGCTTTGCGAATGCTATCTAGTTAGATTGAGGGTCCAACACACTCTCAATTCTTAAAAAATACACTACATAGAAAACTATGTAGTAGCGTGCTATGTAATGCACTTTTCGCTTTAAGAATCTAAGTAAAGTATAGCGCACTTACTTTATGAGTCTCAAGTCTTAAATCACACTTTCACAAAATCGTTTAACATAATGGACATTATACGTAGTTATATCAATAACTTACATGCCTTCATTATAATCTGTGATATCTAATCACATATTATACTTTATAAATATAAATTTCATAGTCCTTATATTTATTTAATCGCTTAATTCTTAGCCACCCCCTCTCCGCCCATCTAATTTTCCTATTATTTTTCAATGACTTAAAGCGGTGCGCATTATGTCCATTATGTTAAATACTAGCAATGAGCGACGCCGTTTTGAGCCCAAAATCATCCAGTCCTAAAGGTACGCACGTCAACGTGAAACTCTCAGGCAAACATAACGACATTCTTGAGCATTCAACGGCTCACAATCGCCGTACAAAACGCGCGGAAGCCCAAGCTCGCCTAGAGCACCACCTTGAGTTGTTCGGGGTGAACTGGGAAGTACCCAAAGATAAACCGTAATTTTTTTCAAAAAAAAGATCCCAAAACGGGATCACGAACATCAAAACGATGGTCAACCTGCTCTTTAACAACTTGCGCCATGAACGACTTAACACGGAACTTGTTTTTGTGTGGGTCACTCCGAGCAAACCAGTGACGGAGGACAGAAATTCACTGAAACAGACCTTATTGACCGCTACGGCGACCGGATGCATGACCTATAGATAATGGAAGGGCATAAGCTGGTATGGCTGAACTGTGTGAAAGACCCGAAATGTGAATAAGCCCCGCCTACTGTCTCGGCGGTGAGGTAGAGACAATCTCCAAAGCCTATTTCTACAGTGGGCTTTGGAGAGAACCAAGATAAATCACGCAAAGGAGCAGCCCCCATGAAATCAAAAATGACCGCTATTCAAGAGCTTAAATTTTGGGTTGATGTCATCGAGCAAGCCGCTATTCCGGCCAATGGAGAGCGTTTAACACAAGACGAGCAAGGCGCGTTATCCCAAACGTACCGAGTCCTCGCACAAACCGCGCTCTACGCGGCAGACAAAATGGAGATCTCAGCGATACAAGGGTAGAAGCCATCAACAGAGCAATCGCCACACGCCCCGCTTTTTCATTCACTCGCTTTTGGCTGCAATAACGAGGCGAAGCCTCTTGTTGAGACAAAAGGAGTACCGCGCCAGCGGATAGGGTAAACACTTTTCAATGCTCACTGACCAGACATAGGTTTTGCCCCTGAAAACGGCATAGAAAACCGTCTGTTCACAGTCAAACTGTGAGTGATGCCACCACTTAAAAAACACTGAACTCACTCGGGAGTCAGTCTTGTAAGCGTCTCGCGCAGTCTATTGGCAGTAGGCTCAAAAAGAGCAAGCGTCCCACCCAAAACACTCTGTGTCCTATCGACCGTCAGTGAGCATTGAAAAGCGAAACCACGCCTTCTTGTCTACCCGGCAAGAAGATAACCAATGGAAGGGGAAACCCCTCCTTGACTCCACCATTAACACCCACTCGATAATTTTATCACTCAATAAGGAAACTCATTATGAAAACACGCACCCAACGCGCCCTCATGGTCGGTCTTGGCGTTGCTGTCTCGACACTTTTTATCACTCAGCCCGCTCTGGCCGCTGACATCTTCGCGTCAGGTAAACAGGCGATGAAAGACACCGCCGGCAAAGGCTCTGCGGTTGAAACCGCCATGCTAGGAACGGGATTGGCGGGCGCGGTCATTACCGGATTGATGAGCCGTAACTGGTTTGCCGCCGTGGGCGGGTTCATCGGTGGCTCAGTCTTGTGGAACGTGGGCGCGCCCCTTGTCGGCTTAGGCTAAGGCGCCGCCATGGAAGACCCTCATCAGTTTTTCTCTATCCCAAAACACATGAACAAAGGTCGCCGCTGGCTCGGCTTCCCTGTTGATGAAATCGCGCCGGCCTTTTGTATCTTCGGCCTCTCATTTTGGCTGAAACACGAAATGATAGGGCTGACGTTATCGATGGCTTGGTTTGGGGGGTTGCGCTACATCAAAGCGCAATACGGTGACAACATCATTACCCTGTCACTTTATTGGTGGGGGACTTCCTTCATCAAGTCCACCCTTTTTAAGCGCACGCCCTCAGCCTGTCGCCGTTACTGGATTTTTTAAGGAGACCCTTCCTCATGGACCCGTTTGTCAAACGGGATAAGCTGGCCGTCAAAAGCCTCCTCAATCTTT